>JBNMNZ010000253.1:0-3526 GCA_051276605.1 Polaribacter sp.
GTGAGAGTGTAATGTTTAATAAATCGAAAAAATATTCTGGGTCGTGAACTGTAAAAAAATGTTTGTTATTGGGAATTTCGGGTTCAAAGAAATTTTCGTCTATGCAAGTTCCTTCATACATTAATTGATGCGGCAAAAGATCATACTTTTCCATTGGAAAACGATGCCCTTCTGGTAACTCGTGTCTATAAATTGGATGATTTGCTATTTTTAGCATTAACTAATTTCTTGTCCGTTTTTAACAGCCTTTTCTGGTTCAACAAAAGCTAACTTTCCATCTGGCAAATCTGTCATTAAAATCATTCCTTGACTTTCTACTCCTCTAATTTTTCTTGGCGCTAAGTTTACCAATACAGAAACTTGTTGACCAATAATATCTTCAGGCGAAAAGCTTTCTGCAATTCCAGAAACAATGGTTCTAATATCAATACCAACATCAACTTTTAGTTTTAGTAATTTTTTAGTTTTAGCTACTTTTTCAGCTTCTAGAATCGTTCCAATTCTAATATCTAGTTTGGTGAAATCGTCAAACTCAATCGTTTCTTTTTGAGGTTCGATTACCTTATTTTCTTGTTCGTTCGCAATTTTAGTCGCTTGTAACTTTTCTACTTGAACTTCAATCGCATTGTCTTCAATTTTAGAAAATAATAATTCTGCTTTGTTTATTTGATGAGTTCCAGGCAATAAAACGTCCTTTATAGTTACATCCTCCCAAGACAAGTTTTCATTAACATTTAAAATACCTTTTAATTTATCTGAAGTAAAAGGTAAAAAAGGTTTAGAAACCACTGCTAATGCTGCAGAAATTTGTAGAGCAACATACATAATTGTTTTTACACGTTCTGCATCTAGTTTTATAACTTTCCAAGGCTCTTCATCAGCTAAATATTTGTTACCAAGTCTTGCTAAGTTCATTAATTCTTGAGAAGCTTCTCTAAATCTGTATCTTTCAATCGACTTACCAATACTATTTGGAAACTCTTTTACAGCCGCTAAAACATCTTCATCTACTTCTATAAAATCATTTGGTTCAGGAATAATTCCCTCATAATATTTGTTAGTTAAAACCACCACTCTGTTAATAAAATTACCAAAAATGGCAACCAATTCGTTGTTGTTTTTTGCCTGAAAATCTTTCCAAGTAAAATCGTTGTCTTTACTTTCTGGTGCGTTTGCTGTTAGTGTATAACGTAAAACATCTTGCTGATTTGGAAATTCTTCTAAATACTCATGCAACCAAACGGCCCAATTTTTTGAAGTCGATAATTTATTTCCTTCTAAATTTAAGAACTCATTTGCTGGTACATTATCTGGTAAGATATAATCTCCATGTGCTTTTAACATCGACGGAAAAATAATACAGTGAAAAACAATATTGTCTTTACCTATAAAATGAACCAACTTTGTATCCTCTTTTTTCCAATAATCTTCCCAGTTTTTGCCTTCTCTTGCGGCCCATTCTTTGGTAGATGAAATATAACCGATTGGTGCATCAAACCAAACATATAAAACTTTTCCTTCAGCATCTTTCAACGGAACAGGAATTCCCCAATCTAAATCACGCGTTACAGCTCTTGGTCTTAAACCATCATCTACCCAACTTTTCACCTGTCCGTAAACATTTGGTTTCCAGTCTTTCTTATGACCTTCTAAAATCCATTTACGTAAAAAATCTTCGTGTTTATCTAAAGGTAAAAACCAATGTTTTGTTTCTTTAACTGTTGGTGCGTTTCCTGTAATTGCAGATTTAGGGTTAATTAAATCTGTAGCATTATGAGAAGTTCCACAGTTTTCACATTGATCACCATAACTTTCTTCAAAACCACATTTTGGGCAAGTTCCCACGACAAAACGATCTGCTAAAAACTGATTTGCTTCTGCATCATACAATTGTGCAGAAACTTCTTCAATAAAATCACCATTATCATACATTTTTGTAAAAAACTCTGATGCAGTTTCATGATGAACCTTAGATGAGGTTCTTGAATAATTATCAAAAGAAATACCAAAATCTGCAAAAGATTTTTTAATAATTCCATGATATTTATCGATAATAACTTGTGGAGAAACTCCTTCTTTTTTTGCTCTCATTGGTATGGCAGCACCATGTTCATCAGAACCAGAAATGTATGCAACATCGTTACCCGTTAAACGTAAATAACGTGCATAAATATCTGCAGGGACGTATACACCTGCTAAATGACCAATATGAATTGGACCATTTGTGTATGGCAAAGCGGCTGTAATTGTATATCTTTTTGGAGCACTCATGTGATCTTTTGTTTTATTTTTGGACTGATTTTTGAAGTGCAAAAGTACGGAAAAGCAATTTTTAAATCCGATAGAAAATAGATACATTTACATTGATTAGATATTTAGATTGTTACGCATTAGAAAATTGACTTATTTTGAAGATAAGAATATTAATTAGGACTTTATTTTTGATGATGTTTTCATCAACAATTGCACAAGAAAAGTTAGATTCTATAAAAGGAAAAGATAATTCAATTGTATTTGGAGATTTCCTTGTTGGATATTCAAATACAGGAAAAACGGCACTTACGGTTGGGTTGAATCTTAATTATCAATCAAAAAACGATTTGTTCACCTTTAGAATTTTAGAAACTACGAGTATTGATAGAATAGACTGGTTTCTTTTTATTCCAATTTCTATTGTAAGTAATGCTACAAAGGAATATGCTTTGCTTTATGGAAAAAGATATGTTGAAGACGGATTGGCGTATCACTTTTCTGGCGGAATTTCTTACAATATAGATGAAGATGTGAATGGTAAAATTAAAACAAAGGATACCTTTGCAGGATTCCCTTTAGAAATAGGAATGAGCTTTTTTAAACCAAAAAAGGAAAGATTTAGAATTTTTTATGGATTAATTCCGGTTGGTAATCCAACAAGTTTTGGAAGATCTTTTGGATTTAAATTATACGCAAACATTGCTAAAAAATCATATGTTGGTTTAGGATTAACGTTTGGACTAGGTTGGCACAAAAAATATGAATATGAAAAATAATATACTACCCTTTTTATTGTTGATGACTTTTTCATCCGCATTTGCTCAAAAGAAATTAACAACTCCGCCTTATTTACAAAAAGGGGATACCATTGCAATTGTTGCACCTGCAGGAATATTAAAAAACAAACAAGAAATTATTGGAAAAGCCCAACTATTAGCAGAAAGTTGGGGTTTAAATGTGGTTTTAGGTGAAAATTTATTTAATCAAAACAATCATTTTTCTGGAACTGATGTTGAACGCTGTCAGGATTTTCAAAAAGCTTTAGATAATAAAAATATCAAAGCAATTTGGGCGGCAAGAGGAGGTTATGGTTCTGTAAGAATCTTGGATAAATTAGATTTCACGAAGTTTATGAAAAATCCAAAATGGGTAATTGGTTATTCTGATATAACTGCTTTTCACAACCACATTCATAATTTAGGTGTAGAATCTATGCATGGAATGATGGGTTCAAGTTTAGGCGATGAACTTAAAGACATAAAAGAAACAGTTT
>JBNMNZ010000254.1:0-3518 GCA_051276605.1 Polaribacter sp.
TGCCTTTTTACACTTCTTGCAAAACGTTTAATTTCATCTGTTGTTGTTAAAATGACACCAGGAATTGGCGTGCTTTTTCCATTATCATCTTTAGCAACCATTGTAAAATAAGAGGAGTTACAATGCTTTTTTTTACCAGTTCTAATATTTTCAGATTCAACTCTTAACCCCACAACCATAGAGGTTCTTCCAGAGTAATTAATAGATGCTTTAAGGGTAACTAATTCTCCCACTTCAATAGGATTTAAAAAATCAACTTTATTTACAGAAGCTGTTACACAGTAATTTCCAGAATGTTTAGAAGCACAAGCAAACGCAATTTGATCCATTAAATTTAAAATATGACCTCCATGAATTTTTCCACTAAAGTTAGAATGTGATGGTAACATTAATTGTGTGATTGTTACTTGAGATTCCTTAATATATTTAAATTTACCTTTTGTTTCAGCCATGATTCAAAAATACAATTCTTTTTTTTTGGATGTGTTTTTTTAATTACTAAAAGGGACTAATTTTTAATTAAAAATATTCCTTTTCACAAGTTGATATTGCCCTTTCATCATTTTTTTATTGTAAGACAGTATTAATATTTATTTTATGTTTTGAAATTGATAGAATATTTTATTAAATTTATACTTTTAAAAGAATAAGTAAAAACACACAAAAAAAAATTAATTATAATTAAAAAATTAAAATCAAAACTTATGAAAACAACATTACTCTTATTTTTTACTTTTATTTCTTTTGGGCTGTCTGCTCAAACTACACACAATTTAGGTTGGTCATTCAATAGTGCTAATCAAGAAATCACCATTGATGTTGGTGACACTGTAGTTTGGACTTGGGAAGGCTCTGGAACTCATAATTTACTTAAATTAACCGGACCAGAAACTGGATTTGGTACTGATGCGGTGAGATATGCCGCAGGACATGTATATTCTTATACATTTACTACATTAGGTGTTAATACTTACGAATGCGCTCCTCATCCAGTTTTAATGTTCGGTTCTGTAACTGTTACTTCAACTGCTGGAATTAGCGAAAATAAAAGGCTACGCTTTTCTATGTATCCAAATCCAGTTTCAGATCAGTTAACCATTCAATTGCCAACTGGTTCAGAAAAAGCAGAGGTTGGTGTTTTTGATTATACAGGAAGATTGGTGAAATCAAAAATTATAACCTTAAACGATAGTAGTATAGACGTTCAAAAATTATCTAATGGAATCTATATGATTAGAGTGTCTTCTAATGCTAAAATTGGTGCACAAAAATTTATTAAAAATTAAATAATTTAATAAAATTAAAAAACCGATTGTGAAAACAATCGGTTTTTTTTATGCCTTTTTTTAAGTTAAGTTTGTAGTCAAATATTTTCCAAGCAAAAAAACATGAATTATATACTTTTTGACGGTAGTGTTAGAAATTCTCTATTGCCCTTTACCTATACAAAACCAGTTGCAGATATAAGGGTAGGTATTTTAACAATTAGAGAAAAATGGGAAAAATATTTAAGTTTAACGACGACAACAGTAACACAAGAATATTTAGAAGAAAAATACCCAATGGTTGAATTGGAAGAAAATATTTTTATAAATGCGTCTTTTTGTCCGACAAAAGGGTTGGTTGAAAAAGTGAAAAAATTATCAAAAAACGAAGCCATCTTTAGGGGAGAAGATGTAATTGCTTTTTTTACATCTGATTCTCAAGAAGAAGTAAATTTTGACGACTACACTCCAATAGAGTTTGATGAAGAAATTCTACAAATAAAAAATACGTGGGATATTTTCTCGCTTAATGACAAAGCTATTCAAGAAGATTTTGAGCTGATTACAGAAGGAAGAACTTCAGAGCCAATTCCGGAAGGAACAAGATATATTAACAAAGAAAATATTTTTATTGAAGAAGGGGCAGAAATTACTTTTGCGACTTTAAATGCATCAACAGGCCCTATTTATATTGGTAAAGATGCTATTGTTATGGAAAACGCTGCAGTAAGAGGTCCTTTTGCAATGTGTAATAATGCTGTTGTAAAACTTGGGGCAAAAATTTATGGTGCAACAACTTTAGGACCTTATTGTAAAGTAGGAGGAGAGATCAGTAATTCTGTTTTAATGGGGTATTCTAGTAAAGGCCATGATGGTTATTTAGGAAATTCTGTTTTAGGTGAGTGGTGTAATTTAGGTGCAGATACAAACAACTCTAACCTAAAAAATAATTATGCTGAAGTTAAATTATGGGATTATGAAACAAGTCGTTTTGCAAAAACAGGATTGCAGTTTTGTGGTTTAATGATGGGCGATCATTCTAAATGCGGTATTAATGCCATGTTCAATACCGGGACTGTAATTGGTGTTTTTACGAATATTTATGGTAGTGGATTTCCAAGAAATTTTGTTCCCTCTTTTAGTTGGGGAGGTGCATCAGGATTTACAGAATATAAAACGACTAAAGCTTTTGAAGTTGCAGAGGTTGTTATGCAGCGTAGAAATATTCTTTTTGATGCTATTGAACAACGAATTTTAGAACATGTTTTTGAAGAAACGAAACAATATCGAAATTACTAAAAGAGGTTAACTTCTATTTACATAGCTTAACCTCAACATCAACACCACTAAATATTGCAACTCCAGTTAACTTTTCTACAAATTGGTCATCTGTTAAATCATTAATACTAACTCCGGGGTTAGCTGCTGCGATATCTAATTTAATACCTTTTCTGTGATGACCCCAACCGTGAGGCATACTAATTACACCTTCACAAATTTCATCATTTACATCTGCGATAATTTTTACAGAGCCAACTCTAGATTTAATTTCTACTAAATCACCATTTGTAATGTTTCTTTTCTTAGCATCATTTGGATGAATTAAGAGATTACAAATATTTGATCCTTTCATTAAACTCGGGCTATTATGCATCCAAGAATTATTGCTTCGAAGGTTTCTTCTACCGATTAAACTTAAAGAATTTGAAATACTTTTCTTACTATTTAATAATTTAGTGATTTCAAGATTATAGATATCATTTAAAAGTCTAATTTTTTTGTCTTCAAAAAGTAAAATTTCATCTATTCTTGGTTTTAAGTATCCTAAATCTATACCATTAGGATGTTTTTTTAGTTTTTCTAAGTCTAAGTCATAACTCCCTTTTTTTAGACCATTGTCTACTAAATAATCTAAAGTTAAGGCATTTAGCATTTTTGTTTGTTGGAAGGGTTTTTCAGTTTTCTCACGCTTTTTTATTAACGCTATAGTAAGTTTTTTAAAAATTTCAAAATCATATAAAGCATCTTTATATTTTGGTATAATTGGATCACTATATTTTGCAGTATTTTTTATAGCTAGATTGTTAAAAATATAATCATAATGCGGAACTTCTAATCCTGTAGCGGGTGGCAAAATATAATCTGCATTTTTTGTAGTTTCATTTAAATAAATATCTATAGAAACCATAAATTCTAAACTATCTATTGCTTTTTCTAGTTGCTTTCCATTTGGTGTAGATAAAACGGGATTAC
>JBNMNZ010000255.1:0-3470 GCA_051276605.1 Polaribacter sp.
TTTGAATCCCTTTAAGATAATTCTCTAGCGCTTCATTATCTCTTTTTAGGTTTGTTAAAGCAACACCTTTATTGACATAATAATTAGCTTTAGAATGCTTATGACTATGATCAAGACCTTCATTTGCTACATTTAAGGCCTCTTCATATTTTTCTATTTGTAGTAGATAATAAGATTTTGATACAAGTAAGGGATAATAAGCAGAATCGTTCTTGCTAATTTTATTAATGAGCGCTATTTTTTTTTCGCTACTCTCTTCTTTGTTTATTTTTTCGAGGATTTCATCATAATCAATAAATGGAATTTTTTCTTGTGAGAATCCAAAATTGGCCACAAGTAACATCGCAATTAATATTTTTTTCATAAAACTAAAATACTAAAAAGGGGGCAGAAAACCTCTAATTTAAAAGTTTTTGTTCTTTGTTTTTTGTGTGTCTATATGTTTATCAAAAAGCAAACAACTAACAAAATATTTCTATTTAAATCTGATGTTATAATTTTTAATTTTCTAATTTCCATTGGTTATATCCACCTAAAACATTATAAACTTTATAGCCTTTCTTTTGTAGTATTTTCACTGATTTAACACTTCTAGCTCCGCTTCTACAATACAAATAGACGGGTTTGCTTTTATCTAATTGTTTAGCGGCTTTTATGTAAAAATCAGCATCAAAGAAATTAGCAAACTTTGCAGTTGCTATAAAACCTTGTTTGATTTCTTCGGGAGTTCGAACATCTACTAATTGAATATCTTCTTTTTCTAATAAGAGCTTCAATTCTATTGTAGAAATAGACTTTACATCCTCTTGTGAAATACAATGGATGATGAAGAAACACATCAAAAAAAGACATAAAACGTTTTTCATTTTTTTTACTTTATCGTTGACGGACAAACTACTGCTGTTCTTTCTATCGTTGTATTTCTAACAGCTGCATAACCACCTGCAACATCAACTATATTATGGAAACCCCTTGCCTTTAGAATAGATGCTGCAATCACGGAGCGATATCCACCAGCACAATGCACATAAAAATCATCCTTTTTAGGAAATTCAGAAATATGATTATTTAAGAAATCTAAAGGTGTACTTTCTGCTCCTATAATATGTTCACTTGCAAATTCTCCTGGTTTTCTAACATCAAAAACGGAAGCCTTTTCATTTATCTTTTGCTCTAAAACTTCAACGGAAACAGAGCGCAAAGTATCAACTTCTTTGCCTGCCTTTTGCCAAGAAGTAAAGCTCCCATCTAAATAACCTAACACATTATCAAAACCAACTCGAGATAAACGTGTAATAGTATCTTCTTCTTTTCCTTGAGGAGTTACTAATAAAATAGGTTGTTCTATGTCTTTAATTAAAGCGCCAACCCAAGGAGCAAATCCTCCATCAATTCCAATAAAAATAGATTGTGGAATAAATCCTTTTACAAATTCTGTTTGATGCCTAACATCTAAAATTATAGCATCGGTTTCATTGGCAATCAACTCAAAACCTTTTACTGATAATGGTTTTGCAGATATTTTAATGATGTCATCAATATTTTTATATCCTTCTTTATTTAATTTCACGTTTAAAGGAAAATAGGCAGGAGGAGGTAATAATCCCTCCGTAACTTCTTTGATAAATTCTTCTTTAGTCATGTTGGCTCTTAAAGCATAATTGGTTTCTTTTTGACGACCAATTGTACCGACCGTTTCTTTGCTTAAGTTTTTACCACAAGCAGAACCTGCTCCATGTGCAGGATATACAATAACGTCGTCTGCCAAAGGCATTACTTTATTTCGCAAACTATCAAACAAAAATCCCGCTAAATCTTTTTCTGTAACCTCGCTTTTTTGAGCTAAATCGGGTCTCCCTACATCGCCTAGAAACAACGTGTCCCCGCTAAAAATCGCATGATCTTTACCTTCTTTATCTTTCAATAAAAAGCATGAACTTTCCATTGTGTGACCAGGAGTATGTAGAACTTTTATTGTGATATCTCCAACTTTAAAAACTTGATTATCTTTTGCAATTATTGCCTCAAAGCTTGTTCTTGCTGAGGGGCCAAAAACAATTTTTGCTCTAGTTTTTTCTGCTAAAGTTACATGACCACTTACAAAATCTGCATGAAAATGAGTTTCAAAAATATATTTTATTTTTGCATTATTTTTGCCTGCACGATCTATATAATTTTGCACTTCTCTTAATGGATCTATAATTGCAACTTCACCATTACTTTCTATATAATAAGCTCCTTGCGCCAAACATCCTGTATAAATTTGTTCTATTCTCATAATTCTTAAATTCTACGATTTTTAACCGTTAAAATTACATTTAAATTCATCTTTTCTAAATAAAATTTACGGTTTACTTATATGCTTGATGTATATATTTCGCATACTTTTCTTGCTGTTTTCTATCTCCGGTTTTATAAAATTTTACCGCTTGATTTGCTTTCATAAAAAAGTGATTGATATCTATAATTTCTAAAATACCGCTTCTAAATAAATCATCTCTTACTGGGCCTTTAACGCCTGCAAAATAAAAAATCACCTCTTTTTTCTGATAGTATTTAATGCGTTCTTTTAACATTTCTACACCTGTACTATCTACTCTATTAATGCTCTCTGCATCTAATACGATCAATTTTAATGCCTTCCCTTTTTGGGCTGTCATTTCGTCTAAATTATCTCTAAAGTAACTTGAATTTGCATAAAATATTTGAGCATCAAACCTAAAAACTAAAATATCATCTTCTATAATTACTTCTTCGAAACGATTTTTATTTCTATAAAAATTTGAGTCTGGCACTTTCCCTAATTCAGTAATGTAAGGTCTTGATGTTCTAAAGATTAAAACAACTAATGACAAACCAACACCAACTATAATTCCGTATTCAATTCCTAATAATAATGTTGCTATAAAAGTCGATAACATCAACCAAAAATCTAAATTATTAGCTCTCCATAAGAAGGCAGCTTCTTTAAAATTTATCAACCCAAAAACGGCAACAATAATAATTGCAGCCAAAACTGTTTTAGGTAAATGATAAAATAATGGTGTTAAAAACAAAAGTGTAATCACAACCATAACAACAGAAATTAATGCCGCCATTCCTGTTTTTCCTCCACTTTCTTGGTTGATTGCTGATCTTGAAAAACTTGATGTTGTTGGATATGATTTAAACAACGAACCAACCATATTACTCAATCCTAAAGCAATTAACTCTTGATTAGGTCTAATTCTATATTCGTCTTGTTTTGCCTCTAAAGATTTACCAATAGAAATAGTTTCTAAATAACCCACCATCACTAAAGTTACTGCAATTGGTAATAATTCTCTAATTAAATCTAAATCGAATTCTGGAATTCCGAAAACTGGTAATCCTGAAGGAACGTCTTTTATAATAGAAACATCCATAAAGTTTTTCCCAAAGTACTTCATAATTAGAATCCCTATAACTACAACAATTAAAGCATTCGGAAT
>JBNMNZ010000256.1:0-3466 GCA_051276605.1 Polaribacter sp.
AAAAGTAAAAGAAGACTTTACAATTACTAAAGAAGATTTAATTGCGAACAAATACGTGTTGTTACAACGTGGTAAAAAAACATATTATTTACTCGTTGTAGCATAACCTTTACTTTAAATAACATAAAAAAGAGGGGAATCTATTCCCCTCTTTCTTATGTTTCATTTAGAAAACTTCACTTTCGTTTACTTTTCTTTCTTAATTTTTACCCAGTTTTTATCTGCTTTTTCTTTCAATTGTTCAGCGCCTTCTTCTTGCCACATTTTAAAAGTATTTGTTCCCCAAGAATTGTAAAATAGGTAAAGTTTTCCTTCTCTAATTTCAAAGGTTTCAGGATCTATATCTACTTTTTTCCCTTTTGCACCAATAGCGTAGGCGCAATAACCACCATATTGTGGCGTGTACTTTCTAGGGTTTTCTTTAAAAAGTGCTAAGTTTTGTTTTGAAGAAAACTTGAATTTTACACCATCAAATTCTGCAGTAAATTCTTTATTCCCTTTTTCTACTTTCTGATTAAAATAAGAAACAACATCATAACCATCTGCAATAAATCCTTTTTTGGTATTGTAGTTTTGTGCAAAAAAAGTACTAGAAATTAAGAATAATAAAAGAGTAATAGCATTTTTCATCGTTTTAGTTTTTAATTATAGTCGATGAAGGTTTCGGAAAATTACAAAGTAGAATCATTAAAGATTTTGTGTGTAATTTTTATCGATAAATTATTGTTCTACAACACCATTAAATTACAACCTCTAATATCTGAATTATCAAAACGTCCAATAATTTCAAAAGTTTCATTTTCATGTACTTTTCCTAAATCTTGAGTGGCGACAAATGAGCAAGAATTATAGTTAGCCAAATCAATTACATTAATTCCTCCTGCTTTTCCGCTTGGTAAAATAGTTAATGCATCTTCGGTGTCTCTTGCTAAGATCTTCATCCAAGGAGGTGTTTTGAAAACCCCGCTACCTTTAGAATATGCTTGACTTAAAAGTTCTGTCATTCCGTATTCTGAATGAATTTCTGTGACTCCAAATCCATTTTGTAAAATGGCATGCAATTCTTCTCTAACCAGCTCTTTTCTTCGTCCTTTCATACCGCCAGTTTCCATAATGATAGTATTCTTTAAGCTAAATTTTTGCATTTCGATCAAATCTAACAAGGCAAAAGAAACACCTATCAACAATATTTTTTGTCCCTTTTCTTCAAGGTAGATCAGTTTTTTTGCTAATTCATCAATATTATTTAAGTAAAATCCACTTTCAGCATTTTTAGATTTAGCAATTAAATCATCCACCATAAAAACTAAAGAAGAACCATTTCTCTCTAAATAATTTGGTAATAAAGCTAAAACTGCATACTCTTCAATATTTCCATAAAAATGGACAAATCCTTTTAAATAGCTTTCTTTATAAAGGTTAATATCTGTTACAAAATGTTTACTCGTAATACTACCAGTGGTTCCAGAACTTGTGAAAATTTCATCAATTTCTTCTCTTGAAGAAAGAACTTCTCTTGTCTTAAAAAATTGAATGGGTAAAAAAGGAATTTGTTCAACTTTTGTAACATCAGAAGGATGTTTATGTATTAAATCACAAAAAGAACGATATACTTTGTTGTTTTTAAACTGGTGTTTAAAAACATCTAGTGCAATTTTGGTAAATTGCACTTCAGATTTTATATTAAAAATAGTTTCTTGCATAAAGGATTACAAAAATAAGATTATTAGACGCAACCTTTTTAATCTTTTTACATCTTATATTTATATAAACAACTATGGAGTGAATTTTAGTGCTTTTTTCGAAGAATTTTTTAAGTGCAATATAAAAAAAACAGCGAATTCACTTACTTAAAATCTATACTTATGAATTTAAAAAATATTTTTAGCATCCTTTTACTAACTTTACTCCTTTCTTGTGAAAGTAATGAAGCCTCAATAAATTCAGAAAACCTTTTATTGGGTTCTTGGATTATGCCTTCATATGGATCAGAAACTACCACCTATAAAAGGGGGAATTCTTTACCCGATGAAGATTATGGTATTTCTTTTTCAGAAAACGGCGAATTTATAGAACGTTCTTCTGGCTGGTGTGGCACACCTCCTTTATCTTATTCTGATTATGTAGGAAGTTTTGAAGTTGAAGAAACACTAATTAAAATTACAATAACCTCTTACCCTAACAGTTATCAATGGAGAATTATATCGCTTACAGAAAATGAATTAGTCGTAAAAAGGGAATTAACAGAGCAAGAAGAAGAGCATAAATATTTGATGGATTTGTTTGATGAAATTGAGGCTTTAACCCACACGAACTCTTGTGTTGATGCTATAAATTGGACATTTACAGCTTACGGTTCTAAAGCTTGTGGAGGGTTTCAAGGATATATTCCTTATTCAATAAATATTGATACTGATGCATTTTTAAATAAGGTTGAAGTTTATACAAAAGCGGAAAAAGAATTCAATATTAAATGGGGTATTATTTCTGATTGTTTAGTTGTAATTGAACCAGAAGGCGTTGAATGTATTAATGGATATCCATCTCTAACTTATTAATTTAAAATTATGAAAAAAATATTATTAGTAGTTTTTACGTCTATTGTTTTACTTTCTTGTTCAGATAATGACGCTATAAATTTCGAATATACTTTCGTCCCTATAGCCGAAATTATAGCTCCTGTAAGTTTTACATTCGGAGAAACAGATACCTTGAAATTAAAGTACACATTACCTAACGGTTGTTACCATTTTAATGATGTTTATTATGAATATAAAGATAGCACAAGAATCGTTGCAATTAGCGCTATAAAAGAATTAAACACCTATTGTACAGAAGCAATTATTACAGAAGAGTATAACCTTTTGGTAAGAGCAAGTCAAGAAGAGGATTATATATTTAAGTTTTGGAAAGGAAAAGATACTAATGGAGAAAATATTTTTGAGGAAGTAATTGTTCCTGTAAATTAGAATTATCGAACTAGAAGAACTCATAGCAGAATGTCGCCAGAAAAAATTGGCTGCTCAATCAGAAATATATAAATTATATGCTGATGTGCTTTTCGGTGTTTCCTTAAAATATTCTAGAAATTATCAAGATGCAGAAGATACTCTACAAGACAGCTTTTTAATAATTTTTGATAAAATTAAACAATACAGTAATAAAGGTTCTTTTGAAGGGTGGCTTAAGAGAATTATTATAAATACTGCACTTCAAAAGTATAGAGAAAAAAGCAATCTAGAACTCGTTAAAGAGATTGCAGATACTGAAGAAGTCGTTGAAATTGATTTCGAAGACACCAATTTAAATATCGGTTTTTTACTAAGTCTAGTGCAAGAATTACCTGATAAATACAGACTTGTTTTTAACCTATATGTGCTAGATAGCTATTCTCATAAAGAAATTTCTGAAATGCTGAATATCTCTGAGGGAACTTCAAAGTCTAATCTATCTAGAGCAAGAAAAA
>JBNMNZ010000257.1:0-3454 GCA_051276605.1 Polaribacter sp.
AATTGTAAAATTGGAATAAAAGGAGAAGGCTACAACGGAGAAGTTGTTTTCCCTCAAAAAGAATCAATAAGTTGGTTTGATTTAGGATGTAAAATAATGAAACAAATTAATTAAAATACGTTTGGTAATAACTAAGCATATGGCGTGCCGATAGGCTAACGCTATATGCCTTGTTGACTGATCCATTGCTAAGGATAAGGGGGAAAACGACGGTTTGGGTTTGGGTTTTAAAAGGAGGGTGACTGGGAAAAGGAGAGCGTTTTCAATATTTCTATTGCATATGAGCTATTTAGGATGCGTTTTTAAAATTTTTAGTCCTCTTAGGGGTCCTTTTTTGAGTTTAGGCACTAGTACATTGCCGTCTCTTTACTTGCTGTATTTCAGTATTTTACGTTTTTCTGTCTTTTTATACTCTTTTGGCGGTCCACGACTATCAAAGGATAACAGGCGTCCTAATTCTTGAATATCTTGTTCTTTTGGACTGCTTAAAACAAGTTCTTCTTTGTAAAGCCAAGCATATCTCGCAATCATAGCTGAATCAAGCTTATCTGTTTTTCCTCTAACAACACCTAAAGAGCGGTTAATTGCTAAAGGGCTTTCTTCAATGTAATCTAAATCATTTTCTGACAGATAAGCACGAAGGTTTGTAGCGTAATGTCCTGTATTCTTAAAACAGAAAAAATATACCTGTTCTTTTAAGTGCGTTTCTGTCCAAGATAAAAGTGCTTTGTACCCTTTAGGGGTATTTGAAAATACTCGGTGTACCACCCTGTTGTGAATATGTGCATCTATTGTTAATTTAGATACATCAATACCAATAACATCTGAATAATTTTTCATATTTTTATTTTTAAATATTATTTCTTGTAAATAAGAAATTGTTAATAAATGTTGCAATGACTATCACCTTTAATAGAAAGTAATTCCTGGTATTCCAAATGGTCCTAAAGCAACCTAAGAAGAACAAGATGACTGATACGTGTAAAGGGACTCATATTCAAAACAACGTTTTAGTTCTCCTCTTGTTTCTTAATAAATATAGTAACTACGCTATTGATGAGGTAAAGTAAAGAACAACGTTGTACCCAATATAAATATGAAAAAAATCAGTGTTGTATTAATTTTTGGAATTTTGCTATTTAACAATGGACTTTATGCCTGTTCATGTGTGGGGAAAAGTACCGTTGCAGAAGGAATAAAATACACAGATGCCGTTATTACGGGTAAAATAATATCAAAGGACTTAATAACTCTTATTGATCCAAATACCATTATTATCTCCACTGCCGACAGTACCTTTTCAGAAGGAATTTCGCACGAAATTACTATTGCCAAATATCGAATGATAATGATCGCTAAATTCAAAGGGAAAAATGTCAAGGGATACAGTTGAAATCTATACAGGGTTGGGTGGTGGAGACTGCGGAGTACGCTTTGAAATTGGAAAAGAATATATTGTTTATGGAAAAAAGAGTACTTATTTCGGACAGAAAAACAATGACTTCACTTTTCCTAAAGGAAAAAATATTTTTTGGACGGACATTTGCTCAAGAACAACTTTGAAAAATAGTTTGGAGACAACCGCTATTGAAAATTATAAAACAAAACAATAAGAACAGGGTAAAACAAAAGCTATGAAGGCATGCCAAACCAACCTAACCGTTAATGCCTCATAGCAAGGCGTTAATAAAATACACTACATTAAATTAATAGGATAGAATATTTTTCATATCTTTACATACATCAATGCAATTAAAGAGAGATAAGTACGTGAAGTTTAACACTATATTTAAAAGCCCGATCCTTTGGAGCATAACTTTATATAAAGAAAAATTTAATTTTCTTTTTGATTCAAGGTTAGCGAATAATATAAAGACGTTTAACCAAAAAAAAATCAGAACAAAACTACATTATGCGGGCACTTTAGCCGACCCCTTTTTATTTGTAGATAACGATAGTTTATACTTATTTTATGAATCTAAATGTCATGGCCGTTTAGGTAAAATACATTTAACAAAAACAACTGATTTAGAAAATTATGAAGATTTAGGATGTGTTCTTGATGAAGATTTCCATTTATCGTATCCATTTGTATTTAAAGATAATTCTTCAATTTACATGATTCCAGAAACGGCAAATGCAAACGAAGTTCTTTTATTTAAGTTTCAAGAATTTCCATTAAAATTAAAAAAACACAAAACTTTACTTACTGGTTGTTATTGGGATTCATCAATTATTCAACATGATAATTTATGGTACTTGTTCACATCTTCTAATAAAGGTCTTGAAATATTTTATACTAAAGAACTTGAAAATGAAGAGTTAGTTCCTCATCCCCAAAACCCTATTGCAACAGATTCAAGATATGAAAGGTGCGGAGGTGGGCCAATAAAGATTGATGATGTGTTTTTTAGGATTGCTCAAGATTGTTCAAATGAATATGGGAAAAATATACATATTTTTAAAATCAAAGAATTGTCACAAACAAAATATGAAGAAGAGTTATTCAAAGAGAATTATTTTGAATTAGATCAAAATTGGAATAGTATGGGCGGACACCATTTCAATATAGTTAATTTTAAAGGAGATAAAGTTATCGCAACGGATGGTAAACAAAGAGATTATTTATTCAATAAAATTTTAACTGTTAGTTCTAGATATTTATGAAGTATACATACAGCATTGAAGAAGTTTATTTGGAAAATGATGATACAAATACCAAAGTAAACAACCTATTAAATGAAGTTTTTGGTGGTATATCAATTAATAAAGTGAGGTCAAATACAACTTCTCAAAATAAAAATAAAAGTTTATACTTGGCTGCAATTGAAAACAATGAAATAATTGGCTTTAATGCATTTATTCCTCATACAGTCCTGATTAATAACGAATTAATTGATTGTTATCAAAGTTGTTGGACTGCAACAAGTAAAAAGCATAGAAAAAAACAAATATTTCAAAATTTAATAAAAGAAGGGAAGAAAATATTAAAATCAAGAAATGCAGGTTTTATTATTGGATTTGCAAATAGAAATTCATTTCCAATATTTGTTAAAAAATTAGGTTTTAAAGCATTTAACTATGAGCTAATAAGGATTCCAAACATTGGTTTTATAAAAAACTCCCTATTTAATCACAAAAACATTCCTATTTCAACACTAAATAAAAATGCTGTTTTACAAAAAAACGATGAACTTATTAAGTTAAGGGAAGTTGAATATCCCGAAAGGATTATAAAAATTAATAATTCCAATGGATTTATTTGGGGCACTATTAAAAAAAAGGCATATAAAGGAATTGCATTATCATTCTTTGACCTGGGAGGTATTGAAGTAGAAAATAGCGATGATGTAATGCCTTTGATAAGTAAGCTATGCAAAGAATACAGTTTTAATTATATTCTAATTACTACGATAATTAATAATTCTTATAACAGCATTTATAAAGAGCAGAG
>JBNMNZ010000258.1:0-3449 GCA_051276605.1 Polaribacter sp.
CTATTAAATCTAAATGAAACTGTACAGGATCTTTTTTTGCAGCAAATGCCAATTCATCCACAAAAGAATTGTTACCAAAACCACTATGAATATGAACCACAGAACGCAACCAACCAATTCTTACATTTGCTTCAGCTTTTACATTCTCTAATCTAAAATTAGTTAAATTGTATGGATTGTTTGTAAAACCCATTCCTACTTCAAAACCAGAAGCATACTCTGACATGGGTTTAAACGAAGATGTGATAGAAGGAAATCCAACTCTTTGCAACCAACCAGTCAGCTGACCGTTTTTAGCTAACCCACCTTTTAAAAATTGTGCACTTGCAGCGTGGTAAAAACTATGTTGAATATCGTCTTCACGTGTCCAAACAACTTGTACAGGCGCATTTATTTTTTTAGAAATAGCAACGGCTTCTACGACAAAATCAGATTTAGATTTACGTCCAAAACCTCCACCTAAAAAAGTAACATTGATGGTAATATTCTCTAATGGTATTTCAAAAAAATGTGCCAATTCTGCTCTTGCTGTTTGCGGATCTTGTACAGGTGCCCAAACTTCAATTTTATCGCCTTGAAACCAAGCAGTCGCATTTGGCACTTCCATTGGCGCATGTGCTAAAAACGGAACATGATACGTTGCTTCTACGACTTTATCTGCGTCTTTAAAAGCAGTTTTTACATCTCCGCTACTTCCTGGAATTAGCTTTCCGTTTTCTTGAAGTCTTTCTGTTATTTTTTCTTTAAATTTCTCTGTATCAAAAGAATGATTCTCTCCATAATTCCATTCAATATCTAAATTCAATTTTCCTTGAAAAGCAGACCAGGTGTTATTTGCAATGACTGCAACGCCTCCTAAGGCACCAAAAAACTGACCCGTTGGTGGCACAATTCTTTCAATTTCAATTATTTTTTCTACACCTGCCGTTTTTTCTGCAGCTGTTTTGTCAACACTTTTTACAGTTCCAAAAGTTACAGGACATCTTGCAATGGCTGCAAATTTCATATTCGGAATTCGAATATCCATTCCGTAGTTTGCTGTTCCGTGTGTAAAATCTTTTAAATCGACACTTTTTAAGGTTTTTCCTATAAATTTAAAATCTTCAACTTTTTTTAATTTGATACTTTCTGCTGCTGGAATTGCAACCTTCGCTGCTTCATCAACCAAATCGCCAAAGAAAATTGTATCATTATTTTGTGTATTGATGATAAAGTGGTTCTCTGCTTTACAATCCGTTTCGGGAATATTCCATTTATTGGCAGCCGCAGTAATTAACATGGCTTTTGCCGTTGCACCCATTTTACGCATCGGCTCTAATAGCGTTCTTACACTTCGAGAACCATCGGTATTTTGATTGCCATATTTGGCATTTCCTGTTGCTTGTTTTACCGTAATATACTTCCAATCAGCTTCTAACTCATCCGCAATTGCGGAAGCCAAAGAAGTTCTAATTCCTTGTCCCATTTCAGAACGTGAAGCCAATAAAATAATATTTCCATCTTTCTGTATTTGAACAAATAAGTTGGGCGTAAAAGTGCCTTCAAGTTGTGGAATAAACTCTTTTTTATCTGAAGATATATTACAGCCTAAAAGAATTCCTCCAGAGGCTAATCCAAATAACTTTACAAAATCTCTACGATTTACTTGCTGTATGCTACTCATATATTTTCGTTTTTAAGTGCTACAGCTTTATGAATTGCTTTTCTAATTCTTGTATAGGTTCCACATCTGCAAATGTTATTACTCATCGCTTTATCAATATCTTCATCTGTAGGATTCTCCGTTTTATCTAATAAAGAAGTTGCAGCGATTAACTGACCAGATTGACAATAGCCACATTGTGGTACATTACCATCATTCCAAGCTTCGCGTAAAAATTCTAGATTTTCTGAAGATCCTTCAATCGTGAAAATTTCTTTTCCTATTCCATAGGAAACGGGCATACTACAGGATTTTGTGAGACTGCCATTGATTAACACAGAACAGGCTCCGCATTGACTAACGCCACAGCCAAATTTTGTTCCTGTTAGACCGACAATATCTCTAATTGCCCACAAAAGAGGCATGTCTTCTTGTACTTCTATTGTATAGGATTTTCCGTTAATTGATAAAGTTTTATTCACTTGTATAGATTTTTAAAGCTACAAGTTACGAAATTGAGTTGAAATTTTGAACAAAGAAATTTAAAACATTTATCTAAAAAAAGGTAAACTGCTCCGTTACATCGCAAACAGACAATACGAATTGTAGTATCAAGTGATTTTGATTTTTTTAATAATGCATCGAGAGGTCTTATGTCTGGATACATTATTAAAATAAAACACAAACTGGAGTTGGTGCAGCTTCTTTTATTTTTGGTGTTTGAAAACTAAAAAGGAGTATTAATATAAATAATAATGCTGCTTTTTTTTTAGATTTACTGTATTCTAAAAATTGATTTTAGGGGTCTCCCAAGTAATTGAATCTCCTAAAATTTTATATTTTTCACTGATTACATTTCCCGTTTTGGGTATAAACTTTATTAAAGCATAATCTGATGTTCTGTTTTTATAGAAGTTTTTCCATTCTTTTTTCCAAAATTTTTCTTTTTCATTTCGGGAATTTACAATGCTTGCAGTTCCTTGTAAAGTAACATAACTAACACTCTCTTTATCAAAATAATAAAGTGTTACATTGTTGTTTCCTTGAAGCTGTTTTATCTTTAAACTACTAGGTTTTGTTGCCATCCAAACCGTAAAATCTTCTTCTGGTAAAAAAGGATCCATAGCTCTTGCATGCGCAACTCCTGAAGAATCAATTGTAATGAATGCACAATTTTTTGCATTCGTCATGATCTCTTTCGCAATTTCTTTGATATTTTTTTTAATTGGATTTTGCGCATTATCACAACTAACAAAAAGAAGTAATAGTAGGAAAACACTTACATATTTCATCAATAATAAGATTTAAAAAACTTTAAAAACAGGTAACCGTAAATGTGCTTTTTCATAATAAGGTGAATTTTTATAAATGAAATCTAGTTGCTTTCTCGTACTTTCAACAAATCTTTCATCCGTATTTAATTTCATTTCAAAAGTTTTTTTAAGGGATGGGTTTTCAAGCAAAAGTTTTTCTGCAACATCTTCAAAAACATAGCTAGAATATCCTTCCTTTTGTTGAAGAATTGTGTCAAAAAAGTTCCAATTAAAAAACGAATCTGTAGCTTCGGCTTCTAACGTTTCTAATAAATAACGAACGCCGTTTTGATTTGTAGAAATATAAATATCTCCTTTTTTAAAACTGATGTTTTGTGATGCTTTTTCTACTGTCGTATTATAGTGTAAGTAATGCCCCTCATAAGGTGCTTTTCTACTTTCAAACTCTTTAATGTGGTTTACCTCAACAGCAATCGTTGTGTCGGTATCAAAAAGAGAATATTCAATATTATTGTGCTCTAATCGCTCAATAA
>JBNMNZ010000259.1:0-3438 GCA_051276605.1 Polaribacter sp.
GGTGTAGAATTAGCTTTTGAAGCGATGACAGATTCAGGAATCATAGAAGCTTCAGCTTATTACGAGTCTTTACACGAAACACCATTAATTGCAAATACAATTGCACGTAAAAAATTATATGAAATGAACCGTGTAATTTCTGATACGGCAGAATATGGTTGTTATTTATTCGATCACGCTTGTAAACCTTTATTAACTGATTTTATGAAGCACGTAAAAACGGATCTTATTGGAAAACCTTTTAGCTCAGAAAACGGAGTTGATAACCAAGAATTGATTCGTATTAACTCGATTATTAGAAATCATCCAGTTGAAAAAGTAGGAGCAAGATTAAGAGCTTCTATGACAGCAATGAAAGTGATAAAATCTGCATAAATAATAAATTTTAATTATTATAAAAACCTGTCAGATTTCAAAACCTGACAGGTTTTATTTTTATATTCGGACCATGCAAACAGAACAAATTTATTTTCCTAGTTTAGAAAACGTAAAAACGGCTTCTGAGAACTTAAAAGGTGTTGCTATACAAACCCCTCTAAGCAAGAATTTCTACCTATCAAAAGAATTGGAAGCAACTATTTTGTTTAAAAGAGAAGATTTACAGGTTGTTCGATCTTATAAAATTAGGGGTGCATATAATAAAATGTCTTCTTTAAGCGATGATGAAAAACAAAGAGGAATTGTTTGTGCAAGCGCAGGGAATCATGCGCAAGGAGTTGCTTTGTCTTGTAAACTATTACAAATTAAAGGAACGATTTATATGCCTTCCCCAACTCCAAATCAAAAGATAGGGCAGGTAAAAATGTTTGGAGAAGATTTTATTGAAATTGTTATTGAAGGCGATACTTTTGACGATGCTTATCATCTAGCAACAGTAGAATGTAAAGCAAAAAATAAAATTTTTATTCATCCTTTTAATGATAGAAAAGTAATTGAAGGTCAGGCTACTGTTGGCCTTGAGATTCTAAAGCAAACTACTAAAAAAATTGATTATGTTTTTGTTGCTATTGGTGGTGGCGGTTTATCATCTGGGTTGTCTTCTGTATTTAAATATTTATCACCAGAGACAAAAATTATTGGGGTTGAACCAGAAGGAGCGCCTTCTATGCAAACATCAATTAGAAATAAAAAGAATACTGCTTTAGAAAATATTGACGCTTTTGTAGATGGAGCAGCAGTGAAAAAAGTAGGTGACTTAAACTTTGCTATTTGTCAGCAAAACTTAACAGATGTGATTACAGTTCCTGAAGGTAAAGTTTGTCAAACTATTTTAGATTTGTATAATAAAGATGCAATTGTGGTAGAACCAGCAGGTGCTTTAAGTATTTCTGCTTTAGATTTTTTTGCTGAAGAAATAAAAGGTAAAAATGTAGTTTGTATTGTTAGTGGAAGTAACAACGACATCACAAGAACTGCAGAGATTAAAGAGCGGGCTTTGTTATATGCGAATTTAAAACATTACTTTATTGTTAAATTTCCACAAAGAGCAGGTGCTTTAAAGGAGTTTGTAGTAGAGATCTTAGGTCCAAATGATGACATTACTCATTTTGAATATACTAAAAAGAACAATAGAGAAAATGGTTCTGCTGTTGTTGGTTTAGAGTTGAAATCGGCAAAAGATTTAGCCCCACTAATTCAAAGAATGAAAGTAAGAAGTTTTTTTGGAGATTATCTAAATGATAAGCCAGATTTATTTCAATTTTTAGTATAATTATTTCAGTTTCTCAATAAATAAAACCTTTAGATACCCGAAATCCTTTTCGTATTTTAAATAAGTAATCAGGTATTTTACAGTTATTTTTATTTAATTTTGGATAATAAATAAGAAGCTATCTATTTTTTGAACTATTATTTTTAGACAATTTATTAAAATCAATTTATGAAGAATATATTTAAAGAAATTCCGAACGAATTTAAAATTACTTCACCTGTCAATCAAAACACATATTTAGTTAATGGTGAATTAAGAACGTGGAAAGGTGAGTTTACAGATGTATACTCTACAATTTCATCAACCAAAGAATACAAGCCAACCTTATTAGGAACTGTGCCAGATTTAACAGGAGATGAAGGTTTAGAAGCTTTAGATTCTGCTTATAAGGCCTATGATAAAGGGCAAGGTTTATGGCCGACGATGAGAGTTGTAGATAGAATTGAATGTATGGAAGAGTTTGCAGAGCAAATGAAAACCAAACGCGAAGAAGTTGTAAAGCTGTTAATGTGGGAGATTGGAAAAACATTATCAGATTCAGAAAAAGAATTTGATAGAACCATAGAATATATTTTCGATACAATTGAAGATTACAAACAAATGGATAGAGATTCTGCTAAGTTTGAAAAGCATAGTGGAGTCCATGCACATATTAGACGTGGACCATTGGGTGTGGTTTTGTGTTTAGGGCCGTATAACTACCCTTTAAATGAGGCATTTGCCTTATTGATTCCTGCTTTAATCATGGGAAATACAGCCATTTTTAAACCAGCCAAACATGGGGTTTTATTGTTTTCCCCTTTAATGGAGGCTTTTCAAAATAGTTTCCCAGAAGGGGTTGTGAACTTAATTTTTGGTAGAGGTCGTGTTTTGGCAACGCCTATTATGAAAACTGGGAAAGTAGATATATTAGCTTTAATAGGGAATAGTAAATCAGCAAATGCCATACAAGCAAATCATCCTTTTAAAAATAGATTGCGTTTAGTGTTAGGTTTAGAGGCAAAAAATCCTGCAATTATATTGCCAGATGCAGATTTAGATTTGGCAATTGATGAATGTATTTCTGGGGCAACTTCTTTTAATGGACAGCGTTGTACGGCTTTAAAAATTATATATGTTCACGAGCATATTGTAGCTAAATTTAACAAACGTTTTGCAGAAAGAGTAGATGGATTAAAATTTGGGAATCCTTGGGAAAATGACGTAAAATTAACACCTTTACCAGAGCCAGAAAAATCAGCTTATATTCAAGAATTAATTGACGACGCGCTTGCAAAAGGAGCAAAAGTGATTAATGAAGAAGGAGGAAAGACTACCGAGAATTATATTTTTCCAGCTGTTTTATATCCTGTTTCTAAGGATATGAGAGTGTTTAAAGAAGAGCAATTTGGACCTGTAACACCTATTGTCTCTTTTAAAAATATTCAAGAGCCTTTAGATGATATGGCAGCATCTAATTATGGACAACAAGTAAGTATTTTTGGGAGTGAAGTAAAAACATTAGCGCCATTAATTGATGCTTTAGTAAACTTAGTGTGTAGGGTAAACTTAAATAGTGCTTCTCAACGTGGGCCGGATGTATATCCTTTTACAGGAAGAAAAGATTCTGCAGTAGGAACTTTAAGCGTACATGATGCATTGCGTTCTTTTTCTATAAGAACTTTTTTAGCGTCTAAAGACACTCCTTATAATAATTCGATTTTACAAGAATTGTTAGACAAAAAAGC
>JBNMNZ010000260.1:0-3436 GCA_051276605.1 Polaribacter sp.
AGCAGTTACTGTTCCTTTAGGAACATCAAAACTAATATCATTCAATACTTCTTTTCCTTCATCATAAGAAAAAGAAACCTTGTCAAATTTAATATCTCCTTTTATATTCTTCAACTGAATGGTTCTTTCTATATCATCTTCTTCAGCTTCCATATTCATCAGCTCTTCAGTTCTATCTAAACCAGCCAAAGCTTCTGTTAATTGACTTCCAATATTACTCATCTGAACAATTGGCGCAATCATTAAGCCTAATAAAAAAGTAAATGACAAGAAATCACCAACTGTCAGTTCACCTGTAATGATTTTATAACCACCAATTCCCATAATTCCTGTAGAAGCAATTCCTAATAAGAATGTTGCTGAACTTGTCATGATTGCAGTTGCCGTTAAACTCTTTTTTACATTTTGAAATAAAAGATCGACTCCTTTTTCAAAAACTTCATTTTCTTGTGCTTCCGCATTAAACGCTTTAATCACTCTTACACCTGCCAATGTTTCTGTTAATCGTCCTTTTACATCTGCATTAATCACACCTCTATTTCTAAATATGGGTCTGATATATTTAAATGCTTTTAAAGCAACCAATCCAAATACGACTACAGGAATCAATATAAACAGGGTCATTGACGGACTAATATTTATCAATAAAACCAGAGAAATTACCGCTGTAATTGTTCCGCCAACTAACTGAACCAGGCCTGTTCCTATCAAATTACGAACGCCTTCAACATCACTCATAATTCTAGAAACCAAGGCTCCAGATTTTGTATTATCAAAGAAACTAATAGGTAAAGACAATACTTTCTTTTGCACTTTCGCTCGTAATTCAGAAATTAAATACTGAGCTTGTACACTTAATATACGTGTCAATAAAAATGACGTCACAGATTGCACCAAAATTGCAATTCCAACTACAAATAATAAGCTGTACAATGCATCGTAATCCTTATTCGGAATAACATCATCTAATAAGTCTTTAATTTTTAATGGAGCAACTAAACTTGCCAATCGACTTAAAACAATCAATATTAAACCAATAAGTACCAAATTACGTTTTGGCCAAATAATGGTTTTAAAAGCAGTACCAATTGTTACTTTCGGTTTGTTTTTATTCTTACCCTTTGATGATGACGATGATGTATGTAAATGTTGCATGCTTTCTTTTTTATTGAGCTCTAATAAATAGCTCGACTATTATTTTGTCAATATATATGCCATTCATAATTATCATGACATATTAACAAAAAACGGTGGATATTAAATCTTATTTAAGGGCTACTAAGCTATTTAATAATTTTACAACTAAAGATAAATTCGTACACTTGTTTCTCGAAGTTAATGTACAATACCAATTTCTAAATCTATGAAAAAAAAATACGTTGCTCCTATAGTCCTTATTTGTGTCACATTATTTGCATATGCTACTAGTTTTACAAATGACTTTGTATTACTTGATGACGATTATCAAGTTTATGAAAACACTTTGGTCCAGAATTTAAACTTTAACAATATAGAAACAATATTTACATCTTCAGTAATGAGAATGTATCAGCCATTAGTTTCTTTTTTCTTTGCTATAATTGCTTCAGTTTTTGGTATAGAATCTGCATCTTCTTTTCATACTTTCAGTCTTTTTATTCATCTTATAAATGTGTTTCTTGTATTTTCTCTAGGAAAAAAATTATTAAAAGATGAAACTAAATCGATCTTATTAGCACTATTATTTGCAATACACCCACTTTCTGTTGAATCAGTTGCATGGGTATCTGCTACTAGCACCGTATTATTCACCTTGTTTTTTCTCTCAGGTTTACACTATTACATTCGGTTTCTATTAGAAGATAAAGTAAAATACTATTATCTCAGTTTGCTTTTATTTTTTGTTGGATGTTTTTGTAAAGTTCAAATCATCCCTTTTGTTGGTGTTTTATTTTTGGTCGATTATTTCTTTCTAAAACCATTTTTCTCAAAAAGAAGCCTCATTCAAAAACTTCCTTTTGTAGTCATTGCAATTATTTTTACCTTCATCGCCTTTAATGTGAGAGTTGTAGACCAAATTGGACAACGACCATATTCTGACATCTATTTCTCGGGCTACCAAACAACTTGGTACATTATAAAGAACCTTGTTCCGATGGATTTAGTTGCCATATTTAATTGGCCAGAAAAACTAACCATAGTACATCATATTTTAACGATCGCAGTACTTCCGTTACTCTATTCTATTTATTACTTCAGAAAAAATCGTCTTTTTGTTTTTGGTGTCTTGTTTTTCTTATTTAATATTGGGGTGCATATTGCTATTGTTTCAAAGTTTTACGCTCCTTATGCTGATAGATATGCATATCTTTCTAGTGTAGGAATATGGATTGCTCTATTTAGTTTATTTAATAAAAAACAACTCCTATACAGCATTGGTCCTTTTCTCTTTCTGTTGTTATTTATTACAAAATCACAAGTAAAAACATGGAAAAACACCGAAGCTTTATATACTAGAAATATAAAATACAGTCCAAATGCATTGTCTTATAACAACTTAGGATACGTTTATCGAAACTCTAATAAATCCATCGCAGAAAAACACTTTTTAAAAGCGATTGAATTAGATTCGAAATATAAAGATGCATATAATAATTTAGGTGCTTTATATATAAATAGTAATCCTAAAAAAGCAGCTAGCTATTTTTCAAAACTGATTGAGTTAGACTCAAAATATACTGTCGCATATAATAACTTAGGGCTAATTTACATGAATACAAATAAAGAAAAGGCGATACACTATTTTCAAAAAAGTATTCAATTAGACCCAACCAACATAAAAATATACAACAGTTTAGGGATTCTTTATATGGATTCTAATTTAAAAAAATCAGAAACGTATTTTTTAAAAGTTATTGAATTAAACCCTAAAAGTTTAGAGGCACATGACAACTTAGGTCGACTTTATTTTTCAACTGATAAAGAAAAGTCTGAAATGTATTTTTTAAAAACAATTACTTTAGATTCTAAATATATAGATGCATATAATAATTTAGGGGTAATATATGCTACAACAGATAAAAACAAAGCCATAACATACTTTTTAAAAGCGCTATCATTAGACCCGAAAAACCAACATACTCTTTTTTATTTACAAAAATTAAGAGAGTAATTTGAATTATTAACATTAAACATTAAATTTTTCTATCAATAATACGCTGAACAACTTCCGGATTTAACAGCGTTGAAACATCTCCTAAATTATCCATTTCATTACAAGCAATTTTACGTAAAATTCGACGCATAATTTTTCCTGAACGGGTTTTCGGTAATCCTTCTGAAAACTGAATTTTATCTAATTTTGCAATAGGACCAATTCTATCAGTGATTAATTGATTGATTTCTTTTGTTAAATTATCATGATTTCTACTTTCTCCAGTATCTTTTAAAGTTACAT
>JBNMNZ010000261.1:0-3433 GCA_051276605.1 Polaribacter sp.
GGCACCCTTTAACTTTAAAGTTAAAAAAGAAAAGGAATTGCTTTCTGTTAAATTAGACGCTGGTAAAGGTGTTATTGTGACTACTCTTTATAAAGTTTTTTAGCGATGCCTGATTATTTTTTGATCCTAAAAAGGGCAAACTGTTATCATTCTTACCTGAAAAGGAACCCAAAATAAAGTAATTTTAGATTTTTGTTTGCACAAGAATGACAAGTTTTTAGCTACTTCATAAAAATTTAGCTACTGCGAACTATTTTAATCCTTATTTATGTGCTATTCCTAATTTTTCACCTCTTTTGAGTTATGCTTTCATCTCATTTATTAGTGAAACTCAATTTTGAAAAATAACGAAGCTATTAATTCAAAGTTGTAAGTTGAACTAATCTTGCTTTTTAGCGGGATTTTGGGTTTAATATCCCGAAGCTCTTCTTCGAAATATTAAAAGGATATTCCTTTTTGATACCGCGATAGTTCTGCTTCGAGGTTGTTGATTGCTAGTTTTTTTTATGCTTGCTCGGGTTAAATTTTCAGCTAGCTTTTGCTCAACTAAAAATTTAATAATTAGTTTTATATCTTGTTAGGTTCCGAACTTTATAAACGTTTCGAAAATCGGATATTATCGATTACGATTACAGCACTTTTAGTTTTATTAAAAATAAATTTTATTTCGTCAATACTCAAAGAGTTAAAGTTGGGGTTAATTTTTTGAAAATGTTTTGCATAAAAACAGAAAATCTGAAATACTTTTGCTGTTTGGCTATCATTATTTACAAAATTTGTTTTCATAATTAGTACCTCAATAGTTCTTTGTAAAAGAGAAAACAGGGGTAAAGGGAATAAGATTTTTTGACCGTTTTTCAACTGTAGAGAGCTAAAAAAAAGGAAAGAAGAATTAAAGCTTTTGGAGATAAAGTCAAAGGCTAAAAAAAAATTAAGAAACAAAAGTCAGTAAGCCTCAAATCAAGTAAAAGCATCGGATGCTCGTTTAAATTCTTCTGAAGTAGCTTTTAGAACTTAAAGCAATATTTAAGAAGAAAAATAAATAACCAAGAATTTTAGAAAGTAAATCTAAACTTACTAGAAACAGCTCATTATTTATAAAAGCAAAAGATGACTATTATTTTAAACTTAAAATATTAAATTATTACTTCTTTAAAGAAACCCTCTTTCCCTTGCTTTAATAATCAGATATTTGTCTGCTAGTTTTGAAACATTAAAAATAGTTTTTAGATTTCGCTTTCTTTTTTCAATACCTGCAATAGTAAGGGGCAATATTGTCGGGAGGTCTTTTGTTTTTGTACCAATTGATAACTCATAAATAATCTCTCTATCAATTTTATCTAAAAGTAGTTCATCAAACATTTCATTTCTTAATGTTTGCGACACAGAAGAACTGTAATATGGTGGGGATTTAAGTACTAAATTTATAGCATTTACGAGTTCAATTGCGGTGATGTCATTCTTTATCAATAAACCGTCAGGATTTAAATTCTTCATTAAACTGTAAATTCTGTAACTATCATTGTAAGTGGTTGAAATAATCACTTTTGCGTCGGGTAATAGTTCCTTAATTTTTATAGCTAAATCTTCACCAGAAACTATCTTTTTGTCTTTTGATTCAGGCAGTTTTATGTCTAAAAAGATTAACTCGTATTTTAGTATTCTATTTGAAGATTCTTTAATTTTTGCAAACGCATCATCACAATTATGCGCTAAAGTTGTTGTGAAGAATAGATCTGAATCTTCTTTTTCAACAAAATTTAAAGCGTTTACATAGGCATCACAAATAAGAGGATGGTCGTCTATAATTAATACTGAAGTTTTTTTTCTTTCCATTTTTCTTAGCGCAACGGTATTTGTATGTTAATTTCTGTGCCCTTATTTAATGTGGATGAAATTTCACAAATGCCATTCAATTTTTTTACACGAGATTTAATATTCTTTAAACCGATGCCATTTCTTTTTTTCTTGATGTCAAAACCGACGCCATCATCAGACACGCATAAATTTAAGGAATTATTTTCTAAATTGAAATTTAAATATACATTTTTTGCATCTGCATATTTAATAATATTCAGAAAAGCCTCTTGAATAATACGATATAGATTCACTTTAATTTTATCGTCTACATGATACCAATTTATATGTGTATCAAAATCGAGTTTATAGTTAAAGTTGCCGCTTTCACTTTTATTTAGAATTAGTTGCTTTATAATAGACATAAAGTTCACGTCAGAATCATCAAAGTTACCACTAAGTTTATGAGATACTTTTCGAATTTCCTTTTCTATATTTTGCAATTCATCCAAAAAAAGTTGGTATTTTTTTTTATTTTTTTCTTCACCATCTAAAGTTATAAAACCCAAGCCAACCCGGGTGCCAAAAAGCCTGCCCAATATGCCATCATGCAATTCTTCTGAAATTCGATTGCGCTCTTTAATTTTTTCTTCCTCTAGTTTCGATTGATGATGCAACGTTAATAGATACACTTGCTCATTAGATTTTTGTTGTTCCGTTTCTAATAAAAGATTTTCAGTTTTAACTTTCTGAACTCTTAAAAAGTAAGCTAATAGGACGATCAGAAATATACTTATTGAAATTGATATAATCCATATTCTTTGTTCTGATAATCGTTCCGTTTCTTCTATATATTCGTCTGTATCATAAGATATTCTTGCAAACTTATTTTGGTAATTTCTTTGCAGAGTTTGCAGACTGTCTGAATAGGAGATATAGTTTTCTAAATAATGGTTTGCATTCTTTTTATCTATGGAAGACAGTAATTTTAGAGAGGATAAATAATCTCTGCTATTTTTAACTTTTTTAGCTATTTTATTTGCATCCTGTGCATACCTAATGGCTTTAGTTGTGTCATTTAAATAGATGTAATATTCAGAGATATGAATTTTACTAATTAAGATACCTTCTTTATTTTTTAAACTATCTCTTATAAATAAAGAGGTATAGAAGTCTTTTTTTATGCCTAAAGTATCGTTGTTTAATAATTTGGAGTACGCATAATTATCTAGGGTTCTTGCATATCCATTTGGTTTATTTTTTTTAAATTCAGGGTTTAAGTCCTTTTTAAAAAAAGATAAAGCTGTTTTGTAATCTTTTTTCTTTAAGTATATTAAGCCGATATTATTATGAAGACTTAATTTGTTTTTGTTTTTAGATTTAGAGGAGTATTCTAAAGCTTTTTTATAATAGAAAAGAGATTTGTCATATGATTTTAAGTTAGATTGTATTACACCGAGAGAAGTGTAACAACCAAGTAGGTCATTGTATTTTTTATATTTTTTAAAAATTTTGATGGCTTTTATGATATCTTGCTCACTAGCGATATAATCAGAAAAACGCCCCTTAATAAAGGATTTTCCCACCAACATTTTTCCAACATAATACGCATGGTTTTTAAAGTATTTTTCAGCTT
>JBNMNZ010000262.1:0-3432 GCA_051276605.1 Polaribacter sp.
TCTTGAGCAAAAAACACCTTATCCCTGTTCATCGTTCTTTTTTCAGAAATATCCATACTTCTAATACCAACTTGCACCAAATTTGTATTTTGATTTGCCTCATAAACAGCACATGCGTGGTTACATTTAGAACCTTTGTATTCTTTTCTTAAATCTGCATGAGCATCAATATGTAACACCGTTAAATTATCGAAACGCTCATTAAAAGCTCTAATTGTACCAATAGATATTGAATGTTCCCCACCAAAAGCAGTTACAAATTTATTTCTGTTGATGTATTTTTTAGTAATTTGATGCACTTGTTCAACCATTGCTTCTGGTGAAGAATTTTCGGTGATTGCATCCGCAAGAAAAATGCCTTCTCTATATACTTCAGATTCAGTTTCTATGTCATACAACTCCATATTTTCTGAAGCATCTAAAAATGCTTGAGGACCTTTGTCTGCTCCTTTTTGCCAAGTACTTGTTCCATCATAAGGAACAGGAATAATAACAATTTTTGATGTTGACAGGTTTCCATATTCTTGTGGAATTCCTGCATATGTTTTATTTGTATTCATTTTATTTTTATATTGTATTATAGCACTTCCTCTTTTATTAATTCTTGCGTATTACTTTCTTTTTCTAATATTTCTCCATACCCTAAAATGGAAAGCAATTCACTACTTTTTTGTTGTTCTTTAAATACTTTCGTAACGATGTTTCCTTTTTCATCTCTATCAATTAACAGCTGTTTTGGATGCGGAACTAAACAGTGCTGCAAACCGCCAAAACCGCCAATAGATTCTTGATATGCACCCGTATTAAAAAAACCAATATATAAAGGATTGTTTTTTTCATAAACAGGTAAATAAATTCCGTTAATGTGTTGTTCAGAGTTATAGTAATCATCACTATCACAGGTTAAACCACCTAATAAAACACGTTCGTACTGTTTATTCCATTTATTAATCGGTAACATTATAAAACGCTTATTTATTGCCCAAGAATCTGGTAAAGTGGTAATAAATGAAGAATTTATCATGTTCCAAAGTTCTCTATCATTTTGCTTTTTTTGATATAAAATTTCATAAATCGAAGCGCCAGATTCTCCAACAGTAAAACTGCCAAACTCTGTGAAAATATTTGGTACATCTACTTCTGCTTCATCACACGCTTGTTTTATTTGATTGATAATTTCATCGACCATATATTCATAATCAAAGTCAAAAGCTAATGAGTTTTTAATAGGAAAACCTCCTCCAATATTTAGACTATCTAAAGTTGGACATACTTTTTTAAGGTTGATGTAAACGTTTAAACATTTCATTAATTCGTTCCAATAATACGCATTGTCTCTAATACCTGTATTGATAAAGAAATGTAGCATTTTTAAATCAACTTGAACATTTGAAGCAATTTCACGTTCGTAAAAAGAAACGATATTTTTATACCCAATTCCCAATCTTGAAGTATAAAACTCGAACTTTGGTTCTTCTTCAGAAGCAATTCTAATCCCTACCTTAAAAGGTTTTGATGTTTCTTTTTGAAGCGACGTAAGTTCTTCAAAATTATCTATAATAGGAATGCAGTTTTTATGTCCCGAATTAATTAAATTACCTATATTTTTAATGTATTGATCGCCTTTAAATCCATTACAAATAACAAACGTATTGTCTTTTATTTTACCTTCTTTCTTTAAATTATTAACGATATCAATATCAAAAGCAGAAGATGTTTCTATGTGTATATCATTTTTTAAAGCTTCATTTAAAACATGTTTAAAATGAGAGCTTTTTGTACAATAACTATAAAAGTAATCTCCTTTATAATTATGTTTTTCCATACTATCTTGAAACCACCCTTTTGCTCTATTGATGTTTTCTGAAATTTTTGGCAGATACGTAAACTTTAATGGAGTGCCATATTTCGTTGTTAATTCCATTAAATTAATTCCGTGCCAAAACAATTTATTGTTTTCTGTTTTGAATTCCTCTTGAGGAAAATCGAACGTTTGCTCGACTAAATCTATGTATTTTGTATTCACTTTTATTTTTAAATTAATTGTATGATAAATCCATCTGAACTAAAAATAATTAATATTTTAGAACAAAAAATAGAACCTTATAAAAAGGGTTTATCACTGTATAATTTTTAAATAAATAACATGCAACTTAAAGTAACGTTGCAGTTCTTGAAAAGAAAATAATGAAGATACCTTAATTTTTTCGTTGCATTTCCAAAATGCTTTGTAACAATCATTCTCCAATAAAGAGTTACTCCCGAAATAAGAAAAATTTAACATTTTACTTAAAAAAGTTAATCAAATGTAAATTATTTTTTAATACGAAAAACAAATCCTGAAAAAAAAATATAAAAAAATATTTTATCTTTTATTCATCAGTATTTACGTGGTGTTCAGCAAATAAGTTGGTGCTTTTTTTTTAAATATTATATGTTGAAGAATCATATAAAATGAAAAACAGGACAATAACCCTCTCAATATTAGAGCAATAATTTCAGGTTTATCAAAAAAGGATTGCATTATTTATATAGATGATCATTAATATTAGTGGAATTTAATATCATAAAAAAAGCGCTGAAAATTCAGCACTTTTTTTATATCATTTATTCTTCTATGGGTGGATGTCCAAAAATTTCTTCATAGACTTCATCAAAATTAGTTCTTAAATATGTATTTAATTTCTTACGATAATCATCTTTCAACCATGTAACAAAATTGTGTGTACTTTTAGAAATACACTTGGAATATCTGTTAATTCTGTCATCTATCTCTTCTCCTAGTTTCTTTGCTAAAATTAATGCGTCAAAAACATCTTCACTATTCTCTACACACATTTTCGCATGGTGTTCTATAGATTTCTCTAAAACCCTTTTAGAAGATTCTCCTGTTCTAATAGTATCTATATACACATATTTCATATCAAAATAAGTGTCTTTAGAATTGGCAAATTCTTTTTTAACATCCGCAGGTAATTCATACCTAAAAGTACTTTCTATTTCTTCATCAGAAAGAATTGCATTTAGATAATAATCTGGAGCTCTAAACATTTTCTGCCAATCTAGGTCTGCACCCCAAGGTCCAAATCTATGAAAATTGTTCCCTAAGTCAATAACCTCAAAAGTATTCTTATTTGTAAAAATACGAGAACCACGACCTATCATTTGATAATATAATGTCAAAGATTTTGTTGCTCTATTTAAAATAATAGCCTCAATACTTGGTTCATCAAAACCAGTTGTTAAAATACTAACAGAGGTTATAATTGCATTGGGTGTTTTATGAAACCATTTTAGGATAAAATCACGTTCTTTTCTTGTATTGGTATTGTCTAAATGTGCAATAGGATAACCTGCTTTTTTAAAGGCATGATACACTTGTATAGAGGTATTAATTCCGTTGTTGAAAATTAACGTCTTTTTTCCTTTTGC
>JBNMNZ010000263.1:0-3429 GCA_051276605.1 Polaribacter sp.
ATGCAATTAATTTATACAACGAAGTAAGATTACATTTATCTTTAAACTTCAAAACACCAAATATGGTCTATAAATTAACCGCATAAAATCAATTTTAACCTGTAGCCATATATCAGGGCAAGACATTAAAACCCAATGAAGATAATTACATTACCGGATGAACTAAATTTGAATTCTTCTCTTTCTATCTGTGTTTATGATTATGAAAGCACTAAAGAAATCTCAAAGCAACAAATCTTACTGAACAAAAACACTTTTAGTTTTCTTCAAGAAGGAAAAAAAGAAGTTTTTTTTGATAATTCTTCCTTTTCAATAGATAATTCTCAATTCCTATTGATGAAGTCTGGACATTGTTTAATGACTGAAAAGCTTTCTAACATTGCAGATTACTATAGAAGTATTCTATTCTTTTTCTCCAACGAAGACGTTTTAAAATTCATAAGAAAGTTTGAACTTAACCCAACAGACTCAAGCAAACTGTATTCTACGTATTCATTTAATTATGATTCATTTATAAAAAGATTTGTGGATAGTCTTTTAGATATTTCTAAACTTTCAACATCAATTCAAAAAAATATTTTAGATGCTAAGTTTGAGGAAATAATGCTATATCTCGTTGAATTTAAAGGGGTAGACTTTTTATATTCTATAATTAACAATGGTGACAACCAAAGTCAAAGATTTATTCAGACAATAGAGAGTAATCAATTAAATAAACTAACTATAAAAGAACTTTCATTTCTATCGAATATGAGTGTGTCAACATTCAAAAGAGAATTTGAAAAACACTTTCATAACTCACCAAGTAAATGGTTTCAAGAGAAAAGACTTGAACATTCTGCATTCTTACTAAAAAATAAATCAAAAAGACCATCTGATATCTATGAGGAAATTGGATATGAAAATTTATCAAATTTCATTCAGGCTTTTAAGATGAAATTCGGAATTACCCCAAAACAGTATCAATCAAATTGAACTTTTATCAATACTTTTTGAACTGTATCAAACACAAGATTTACTACTATCTCTCATAATTTTGTTCCCAAACTAAAAAACAAGCATTATGAAAAAATCAAATTTTATTATAGGGTTACTAATCACCTTATCAAGTACAGTATTTGCCCAAAACACATTTACCTTGGCAAGTAATGATTTGGGTGGAGAAGCTACTATAAATGAGGAATTTAACGGATTTGGCTGTACGGGAGAAAATCAATCTCCACAATTATCTTGGAAAAATGCACCTGAAGGAACTAAAAGCTTTGCAGTAACTATGTATGACCCTGACGCACCAACTGGAAGTGGATGGTGGCATTGGGTAGTATTTGATATTCCAGTAAGCAATAACGAATTAGTATCTGGTGCTGGAAATACAGAACTAAATCTAACACCTGAAGGGGTTATTCAAAGCATTACAGATTATGGAGCCAATGGATATGGTGGACCTTGCCCTCCAGAAGGTCATGGTTTACATCAATATATAATTACAGTTTACGCTCTAAAAACAGACAAACTTGGACTCAATGAAAGTACAAACCCTGCTGTAGTTGGATATTACTTATGGAATAATACAATAGCTAAGGCCAGTATTGTGACTTATTACCAAAGGAGTAAGGAATAATAACTATCTCTAACAATATATAAAAGTAATAGCGGTTTAGGTTTTAATCTAAACCGTTTTTGCATTTAATTAAGTATCTTACTATCCTAAAATAAGCATGTTTTAATCCACTACTACTCTTATACTAATCGTTGTAACACATACAAAACATCCCGTTATTAAACAAGGTACCAAAAACAATATTGAAAAAAATTTGACGTTGAATTGTTTGAAAAACCTGATGGTCTCACAAAAATAAAATGGATTTATACTTATCTCTTATACGAATAGGTGCTTCGTTAATGCTAACTTTTGTAGCCTTTTCTCAAAGTTACAGAATTAATAAAAATGCAAACAGCTACTTAGCTATGCTTTTTGGTGTTTTAGCTATCCTTTTTATTTCCACAGATGTTGGAGAATATATTTCAGAAAAATGGATTTGGTTATATGCAATTAATATATTAGAAAACAACACAATCCTAATTCCTTCATTCCTTTATATAGCAGTATATCATTTTGTACATGCGCCTGCCAATTTCTTAAAAAAGCATTATTTACTATTTCTACCTTTTCTTTTTGTAGCTATCTTTGAGACGTTTTCAATTTGGGCAGAAACTCACTCTTTAGCGTTAGAAGATTTTATTGATACTTTGGATTTTATATTTCTTATTGGCTTATGGATATTTTCTCTAATTGTATTTTATTGGGTCGTAAAAATGCTTGCCAATCATCATAAAAATGTTTTAAAGTTTCACGCAAATACTCAAGGTGTAGATTTGAACTGGTTGTATAAGTTAATGTTTATTTTCCCAATATATTTTATTCCTCAGGTTGTCTTCTATTTCATCTCAAATCAATATTACTTAACCAATATTTCAGATATCACTTTATTTTTCATGTTATTTTATAGTGGTTTCCATATCGTACAGCAAAGAGAAATATTCGACCTAACAATGCAAGGCAAAGTTTTGGCAGAAAAAGAAATTCCTGAACAAATTGACGTTGAAAAAGAAGGACTTATTGATGAACATTTAATGCTTGAAATAGTCAATAATTTAGAAAAGGTAATGAAAGAGGATAAGCCATATTTAAACAAAAATCTTTCTCTAAATCTTTTAGCAGATAAATTAAATAGTAGAACACACATAGTATCATATGTTATAAATTCACATTATAATGTAAATTTTTACAACTACATCAATAATTTTAGATTTGACTATTGTAAAGCCCTTTTAAAAAACCCAAAAAAGCAACATTTAAGCATAGAAGGTATCGCACTTGAAGGCGGTTTTGGTTCTAAAAGCACCTTTAATACACTCTTTAAAAAGCAATCTGGAATGACACCTACACAATATAAAAATACTAATAATAAGTAAGTTGTAATTTTTGAAGAAATCTTAGTTGTTCAACTTTATCCAGTTGAACACTACTTAATAACATTCTGCGTTTTTTTGCCAAACAATAAAACTTATGATGTTCAGATTTTTTTTAAATGCTTTATTCCTTACGTTACCAATGGCGCTCTTAGCGCAACAGACCGTTAGAGGAACAATTACCGACAAAGATTCAAAACAAACCATTCCTTTTGCTAATATTCTTCTTAAAGATAGCAGTCCACCCATTGGAACAACCTCTGATGAAAATGGAAAGTTTACTTTAAGTGACGTCCCTATTGGTAAACAAACACTTGTCCTTTCGTTTTTAGGTTATGAAACTTTTACGTTGCCCAATATTAATGTAACCGCAGGAAAAGAAGTGGTCTTAGAAATTAATTTAGTAGAAAGTTTTGCAGCGCTAGATGAAGTTGTGATTGTAGCCGAAAAACGCAA
>JBNMNZ010000264.1:0-3424 GCA_051276605.1 Polaribacter sp.
GTCAAAGAGCGTAAAGTATCAAAAAACAACATCGCTTTTCTATCTGCAATTACAGCATCTAAAACCCCAGTAATAGAATATTCTTTTTCAATATTTAGGTATCTTGAATCTCTAATGCCTTCAAAAGTTGAAAAACTATGCGCTAATACAAAACCTAAAAAAATCAACCCTCCGAAAACAAGAACTGCTTTTTTTAAGAATTCAATTTTTTGTTCGGATGAAATTTTTGATGAGAAAAACTCTTTTAAAGCTAAAACACCCAAAATAGGCACACACAATTCTGCAATAATTTGTATGGAAGAAACTGCTCTAAATTTATTATAAAGCGGAATATAATCAATAAAAAAATTCGTTAATCCCTCAAAATTTCGACCCCAACTTAATAAAATTGAAAATACAGTAGCGGCAACCAACCATTGTTTTAAGCGTCCTTTAACAAGAAATATCCCTAAAAAAAATAAAAAGAAAACAACAGCACCGATATACGCAGGCGCTTCAACAATAGTTTGATCTCCCCAATACGTAAGAGCTTGTTCAGTAAAATAGTCCGCACCTTTTTTCCCTAAATCAGTTTCTATTACCTCATATAAATTAGAATTTTTACCTAATTCTTCAACAGTTCCTCCACCCATAAAACGGGGAATAAACAGGTTAAAAGTTTCTAGTTTTGCATAACTATATTGGGTTATATAACTTTTATCTAAACCTTTAGCTGCTTCTTTATGGCTTCCATCAATATTAATTGTTAATTCAGATTTTCCTCTTGTACTAAAATCTGAATATTCTTTCATGGCCATTAGCCTAGATGAATTTGCTCCAATTCCTAAAACAACTGCAGCAATAATAACTGCTGCTTGTTTTATGAAAATTAAAAAAGTTTTTTCTTTAATGGCATTTATGAATTCTACAATACCTAAAATCAATAAACAAAAACCTAAATAATAAGTCATTTGTATGTGATTTGTATAAATTTCTAGCGCCATTGCCAGCCCTGTAACTAAAAAGCCAAGTACATACTTTTTCTGAAAAACCCACAAAACACCAGCTAAAACTAAAGGCATATAACCAATCGCATGTGCTTTTGAATTATGACCAGGTATAAAAATGATAATTAAATACGTTGAAAACCCAAAGGAAAGTGCACCTAAAATTGCCAATCTCCATTTTACTTTTAAGGCCAACATCAAAACAAAAAAACTTAAAAAATATAAGAAAGTATAATCTGCAGGTCTCGGTAAAAAACGAATTGTTCTGTCTAATATTCTAACAAAATCATTCGGATAATATGCGCTTATTTGATAAGCAGGCATTCCAGAAAAAGAAGCTCCTGTCCAATAAGGTTCTGTGTTCTTATCAGCCCTATAATCGTTAATTTCTTTAACCATTCCTCGAAACTGAGTAATATCTGATTGTGCTATTTTTTGTCCTTTTAAAACAGGATAAAAATAAGTTAAAGAGGCTATAATAAATATTGCAACTGCAATGCTGAAAGGTATAAGTTTTTTTAATTTCACTTTACGAAGTTAAATTTAAAATTAAGTTTGGTTATATTCAATTAAAAAAGCGGCTATATTTTTACACTAAACACTTATAGTAGCTTAATCTATTTCTTCAAAATCAACATACTCCCCAACAGAATTTTTACCTTGCTGGCTATTGCCTGGTGCTTTATCTATAGTTGTTTCGCCTTCCTTAACTGTACTTTTAGGCTGCTGATGACCATATTGTTGCTCGGCCTTTTTCTTTATAGTCTCTGCTGCTTTTTTTACTAAAAAAGGAGCAAACAAGCGTAATAAATACTTAAGTCCTAAGTAAACTAGAAGAATAATAAATAATGTTTTCAATTTCAATAATTTTAAAAGTCAATCAAAAGTAACAATTTGACAACAATTTTAACGTTAACAAACTATAAAATTTTAACAAAGGTAAAAAAGTATTCAATGCTTTTAGAAACAGCAATTTTGTTCTATGTTTGTTTCACTAATAAATTTTAAACTTAAAAACGTTTTTTAGCTAATGAAAAACCGTACACTGAAACTTTCTTTATCGTTACTTCTACTTGGTTTTTCATCTATTTATAGTCAGTATACAGATGTTATAAACTCAAATAAACCTGGTTTTTCTGAAAGTCCTTATAGTGTTGGAACTGGCGTTTACCAATTTGAAAGTAATTTATTTTTAAGAAACACTTCTATAGAACCCACTTTTTCTGTGCCACAATCTTTTGGTTTTGACATACTTTTTAGAACTAGTTTTTTATTGGAAAAATTAGAACTAAATGTTCAGGCCAGCTACCAAAGAGATAAAGTTGCGTTTAAAAATATTTTTATTTCTGATTATTTTTCTACAGGATTTAGCAAATTTACTATTGGTGCAAAATATTTAGTTTTCCAAAAAGAATATGAAGATAAAAGCAAAGAAGTTAGAAGCTGGAAAAAAAGGAATGCTTTTGATAAAAAAAGATTAATTCCTTCTGTAGCAGTCTATGCAGGTTTAAATACAGATCTTTTAAATGATATTTATAAAGCAGGAAGTATGTCGCCCAAAGTAGGAATCTTATTACAAAATGATTTAAGTACTGATTTTAATATTATTACAAATTTTTACTATGATAAAATTGGTACAGAGTTTTCAGAATTCTCCTATATAATTACAAGTACAATTAGTTTTGGTGGACAGTGGTCTGCTTTTTTTGAAAATCAAACTGTATTCCAAAAACATCAAAACAGCACAAACTTAGGTACTGGATTAGCTTATTTAGCGACTAGAAATTTACAAATAAACACTTCTGCGAGATTGCTTTTTGAAGGAAAATCTCAAGGTATTTATGCTGGGTTAGGAATTTCTTATAGAATTAACAGACATCAAGACTCCTTTAAAAAGCAAGATGATTCTGAAAACAACATAAAAGACACACCAATATCGCGTTATAATAAAAAACAAAATAGCTTTTTTAATAGACTTTTTAGTATTTTTACAAAAAGGACAAAGAAAAAAACGACTAGAAAGCGAGTAAAAAGAAAGAGAAGCAATTAAACCCCCTGATTATAATGATTACCTTAAAACAAGTCATCACAAAAAGAGAAATGAAACGATTTGTATTGTTTCCCTTTTCTGTATATAGAAAAAATAAATATTGGGTCCCTCCAATAATTAAAGACGAAGTCGCCAATTTTAATCCTAAAAAAAATCCTGTTTTTAAAAATGCAGATGCTCAATTTTTTCTTGCTTATAAGGATAAAAAAATTGTAGGTAGAGTTGTTGCAATTATAAATTGGATAGAAGTTGAAAAACAAAAAATTAAAAAAATGCGTTTTGGTTGGTTTGATGTTATTGATGATGTTGAAGTTAGCAAAGTTTTATTAGATAAAGTTAATGAAATTGGACGAGCAAATAACTTAGAGTATATAGAAGGACCTGTTGG
>JBNMNZ010000265.1:0-3406 GCA_051276605.1 Polaribacter sp.
CAATTACAGAATATTGTTGCTTGTAAAAATAATAAAGATAATAGTTGGTCCATCACTTTTGAAAGTAAAGAAGACATGCGTCCTAAAATCTTTGATTTTGCCCAAGAAAATGGATTAAAAATTCTTGCTTTAAAGGCGAGCAATAAGAGTTTAGAAACCCTTTTTAGAGAGGTTACTCTGTAAGTTATTATTTCTGCGCAGACAGTAATCTATAATAATTTAATTCGTAAGATATTCATAAGCTTCAAACAAAGTAGGAAAGACTAAAACACTTCCAGCTTTTTTAAGTTCTTCTTTAGAGTATTGTGTTAAAATTCCAATAGGAATCATACCTGCTAATTTTGCAGCTTTCGTGCCTGTTAAGCTGTCCTCGAAAACCCAAATGTCTTTAAAATCATCTTCATTAAAACCTAAAGCTTTTGCTAACGTAATATATGCTTCTGGTGCTGGTTTTGGTTTTTCATAATCTTCCACACCAAAAACGGTGGTAAAGTTTAAGTCTAAATGATAAACACTGTTTTTTAAAAACTGCTTTGTAGCGTTACTTGCGATTCCGTAAGGTTTTTTTTCTTTGGTTAGCAAGGTTGTAAACTCTCTAACACCAGGCAATAACTTTGGTGTTTTAAAATGAATGTCTAAATATTTGTCCTTTAAAGCATACAATTCTTCAGTTCGTTTTTCTTCACCAATAACACTGCAAAAGTATTCGGCAATGACCATGGGAGATCTTCCTGCATGACTTTTAGGAAACGGAGCTATTTCTTTGTTAAATAATTCTTTAAAAGCTTCGCTCCAAGCGGCACCATGACTTTCGAAGCTATTTACAACAACGCCATCAAAATCAAATAAAAATCCTTTAGGCAGCTGCATGTGCTCTTTCTTTTTCGTTTAATAACTTTATTAAGTACGGATTTAAAAATTTATTAGTAGGATCAAATTCTTTTCTTAAAACTTTAAAATCTTCCCATTTATCGTAAATTTTAGATAAGGTAGCATCTTTGGCTACAAAGCGTTTTCCCCAATGAGGTCTTCCTCCGTATTTTAAGAAAATTTTCTCAATACTTTTAAAAGCTTCATAGGTATCTGCAGTCGCGGCATTTCTAGAAACACATCCCATTGTTACCGTATCTTCGCCATAAGCATAGCTTAACCATGATTTGTCTTTATAAACAAAACGGATGTCCATAGGAATATGAATAAACGATTTGTTGCTCCATTTGTTAATTTCATTTTTCAATTCTTCAAAAACTGTTGGAAATATGTCTAATCCAATAGTCCATTCTGCCAATTCTATCGTTGAACCTCTCGACTTTGTAACGGTTGCTTGGTACAGTGATCCTTTATGTTCTTTTCTGCTGCTAAAAAAGCCTCTATATAAAAGTTTGTTAGCAATGGCAGTAGTCCAAGGAAAAATATGCGAATATTTGTAGAGTATCTTAGAGGCTGTTCTTCGATGTTTTAAATATGCAGGCCCTAAGTTTTCTGTAACTTCTGTGTCTGGATCAATTTTATCTCCTGTAATCACATATCCTTTATCGGTATGAGGAAGCCATAATATTCTTAGGAAATCGTGTTTTTGTAAACGTTGTTTAATTTTAGGCAACCATTCAGAATCGTCTTCTGGCCCCTCTTTTACGTGTAATGTATAAATTGGTTCACATTTAAAAGTGATTTCAGACATTACCCCTAAAACACCTAAAGAAACTCTTACTGCATCTATTAGTTTGTCTTTCTCGTCAATTACCTTTAAAGAACCATCTGCCAAGACCATACTGCAGCTTGTCATGTACTCACACAATAGTTTTCCACTTGTTCCGTGTGTTCCTGTTGCTAACGCACCACCAATAGTTATGGTGTTGATGTCAGGCAAACAAGGAATACACCAACCTTTTGCTTCTATAGCCTCTAACAAATCACCTAAAATAACTCCAGATTGCACTGTTATTTTGTGCTCTGCATCATCATAAGAGAGTATTTTGTTATACGTAGTGATGTCTAATAACGTTTCTAAACCAGAGGCGATATCTGCGGATGATTGTTTGGTTCCGAAAACACGTATTTTTTCAGAATTCTTAATAACATCCTGTAATTCTTTCTCTGTTTTAACTTTAAAAAGTGATTTGTAGTTGTACGTAACGTTCTCGTTCCAACTTACCCAAGTACCGTTTTTATCTTGTTTCATGTTTTATTTGAAATGTTAAACAAAAGTAAAGCATTAATCTTTTTCTGAAGTCCTTGTTTTGTTTTATTCTACTATTAAGAATCAATTTAATTTAAAATTAATTTTCTGACTTTTTAAAGTCGCTAGCAATTTATTCGAAATATGAATCTTTGTATTTCTACTTGGTAAACTAACTTCAATTTTTTCTTTAGCATCCCAAATAGTAAAATTTAAAGACTGTTTTCCTGGATTATTTTTTAGAATCGTTTCAAAATTTAAGATGGTATCTTCTTTTATTTCTTGTAGTTGAATTTTTATGGTTATTTTTTTACATAATTCATCCATAATATCATGTAACAGTTTAAAATCTGTAAATTTTAAGCGTGGTTCACCTGTAACACCTTCTTTATTAGTCCAGCCAGGTTGGATCGTAGAACGCACAAATAAGAACGAATTAGGAACTAAAAAGTGTTTAAACTTTAAATAATCTTCACCAAAAATTCTAAATTCATTACTATCACTATAATCTTCAATAGTAAACATAGCCCATCCTTTTCCTGCTTTAGAAATTCTGTGTTGTACATCAGAAATAATACCAGCAAAAGATAAATTTACACCTACATATTTACTAATATCGTCTTTAAAATGTCTTAATGTAGCATTACAGAAAATCATTTCATTTTTAAAGTCATCTAAGGGATGTGCAGAAATATAAATACCAATTACTTCTTTTTCTTGTGATAAAAGCTCCATGGTTCCCCAAGTTTCACATTCAGGAATGTCTGGTTCTGGAAATTGAATCGTAGAGGCTTCACCAAACATAGAAACTTGTGCAGAATTTTCATTTTCTTGATATTTACTTCCAAATTTCATGGCACGTTCTAAAAAGGTCAATCCTTTTTCATCCGTATGAAAATATTGCGCTCTATGGGTATCCTCAAAAGAATCAAAAGCACCTGCTTTGATTAAACTGTCAAAAGATTTTTTGTTAGCAGCTCGTAAATCTACACGTTTTGCCAAGTCAAAAATAGAAGTATAATTTCCATTTTCTTTTCTCTCCTTGATAATTGCCCTAACTGCAGAGGCACCAACACCTTTTACGGCTGCCATTCCAAAACGGACAGCACCTTCATCGTTTACAGAAAACTTTAAATAAGATTCATTTAAATCTGGGCCAAAAACTGGTAACTCCATACGTTTGCATTCTTCCATAAAGAAAGAAACAGATTTAATATCATTCATATT
>JBNMNZ010000266.1:0-3398 GCA_051276605.1 Polaribacter sp.
TGAATTTAAAAAAATGTAGCTTCGTTATATCTTGATATAAGCTATTAAAACGGACTTCCTATCTGTGTAAAATTGCAAATATAAATACAAAAGAAGGATATGAAAAAAAAAGTTATTACTACTAAGTTTTTTTTCATGCGAAAAAACAAGAACACTAATCAAAATGAAGTTATTATAACTGGTAAATGGCAATTAGCAAAAGCATCTGAGAATAATATTAAACTGGAAGTTAATAGGTTGTGATTCTTGTTATAACTACGATTTTAAATCTGATAATATTTTTAAAGGTTCATATCCAGTTTGTGGACCAGCTTGTGATTGCTTTAGTTGTGATAACCTTATAATTTATCCTTTAAATGTTTCTTGGACTTGGGAATATTTAAGTGATCAAAAATATAGAATAGCACCTATTAATTAACAAGGAACTATTTACACAGAATATATAGACAGTGATAATTTAATTCTAGAGCATCCAAATAAAATTTTAAAATATAAATTTATTGAATCCCCCTTTTAACCTGCTTATGAAAATAGCTATAATTAATTAGGGATTAGATAATTAACCAAAATTCTAGTGCTTTTAAAGAAGTTCTACAAATCTTTTAATTGACGGAAAGTAGATATCTATGAGAACTAAATACGAATGAATAAAGTAACTATTTACAACACCCTATAAAATTAATTACTACTACTCATCTACTTGAATATTCCTTCGAGATATTCAACGTTCCAATTTTATTTAGTAAATAATTTATTTAAACACATAACTAATATTGGACAAAAATATTAACGAAAACTCAAAAAACACATAAAAGACCAATTACTCCAATGCTTTTTTATAATCCCTTAAAAGCTTTTGCACTTTCTTATTATCCAAAACTGTTGGATAGATTTCTTTTAAAATTACATGGTAGTCATAATCTATTTTTATACCAGCAATTAAATGGTTAAGTCCATATTTTTCTTTGTTTAAAACAAAAAACAAGCCTGCTAATCTGTATTCTATTTCAGCAGAATTTTTATACTTTTTTTGTGCTTTGAACAACACAGTAACTGCATCATTAAATTCACCTAAAAAAGATAATACATCCGTTAAAGCGATAAAAATTTCTAATGCATCGTCACCTAATATCAAACATTTATCAAATCCAGAAACGGCTTCTTCAAAAAAGTTGAGCTTTAATTTAATTTCAGAATATTTTCTCCAATACAAAGAATTATCCTCATCAATTTTTAATGCTTTAGAAATATAATACGATGCTTCTTGGTTGCTGCCTTCATTATAATGCAAATTGGTAAGTAAAACCCATCCTCTGTCTAATAATGGATCTTCATGAACTGCTTTTTTATAATATGAAATTGCATCTTCATATTTTTGTAATCTTTCATAACACTCACCTATTCTAACATAAGCAAATGCTGTTGGATCATCTAATTCTAAGGTAATTAAATAATTATCAATTGCTTCTTGATAGCGTTCTAGCGCTTCTAATGTTTTCGCTTTTTCTAAATAACCACCAATAAAAGATTCGTCAATTAAAACAGCATAATCAAAAGAAGATAAAGCTTCATTATACATCTCTAAAATAAAATACTGTCTTCCTAATTGATGCCAAGCAACTTCACAATAAGGATTTATATCAATATAATTATTCAAATAAATTACAGCTGCTTCATGTTTTTTTTCCATATCAAAACAATACACAACATTATAAAGAGCAGAATAATCTTCATAATCTACTTCTAAACATTTTGAAAAATTTAAACGTGCATTATCAAAATTGTCTAAATACAAATATTCCATTCCTAATAAAGACCAAACATCTACTTTATCTTCTGTTAAAGTTAATGCTTTTTCTAGATTAATAATTGCTGCTTTATGGTTTCCTGATTTAGAGTTGATAGTTGCTTTTTGAATAAAAACTTCCTCATTAATTGGCTCTAATCGCTCAATTTTTTTAAGCAGAGAAGAAGCCTTATCTAACTCGCCTTCAAAAACATACATCTCTACTTGCAATAATTTTAAATCTACAGATTGTGGATGCTGGTCCAAACCAAGTTTAACCGCTTTTTTTGCTAATGAATGTTTACCAACATCTAAATAATGGATAATAATTTCCTCGAACTCAACTAGGTCAAAAAAATAGACATTGTTGGTTTTTAGCATGGATTCAAATTTCGTTAAAGACATAACTTATGGATTTGAATTATAATATAAAAGTAATACAACTTATAAAGTACATTTTAAAAAGCGCTTTTTGTTTTCAACAATTTAATTAACAAGAAATTTCAGCTATAGTAAGATAAATAAAAAAATAACAACAATAACTTATTTATAGTCTTAAATTTTGCACATACGTTTATTTACCTTAATTTTGATTTTCAACAACTATCAACTAAAATTTGATAGGTTTCTTATGAGCAGAAAAACTTTACTTAACTCAAAAGATATTGAAATTATTCTTCACAGATTAGCCTGTCAGTTAATTGAAAATCATAATGATTTTTCTGACACAGTCTTAATTGGTTTACAACCAAGAGGTTCTTTTTTAGCAAACAGATTAGCAGATTTACTAAAAAACCATCATAATATTAAAGATCTAAAGCTAGGTTTATTAGATATTACTTTTTATAGAGATGATTTTAGAAGAAGAGAAGCTCCTTTAGCAGCAACTTCAACTGAAATTGATTTTCTAATAGAAGACAAAAAAGTCGTAATTATTGATGATGTATTGTTTTCTGGAAGAAGTATAAGAGCTGCATTAACTGCAATTCAATCTTATGGAAGACCAGAAAGTATTGAGTTATTGGTTTTAATTGATAGACGATTTAGCAGGCATTTACCTATTCAGCCAAATTATAGAGGTAGGCAAGTAGATGCAATTAATGAAGAACGAGTTTTAGTTTCATGGAAAGAGACTAACAAAAAAGACGCAGTTTACATAGAGCAAACGTAGTATGGATAAATTAAGTGTAGAGCATTTATTAGGCATAAAATATTTGAATGCAAATGATATTGATCTTATTTTTAAAACTGCGGATCATTTTAAAGAGGTTATAAATAGACCTATAAAAAAGGTCCCTTCATTAAGAGATATTACGATTGCTAATTTATTTTTTGAAAATAGCACAAGAACAAAACTCTCTTTTGAGCTTGCCGAAAAAAGACTTTCTGCTGATGTAATTAATTTTTCTGCTAGCCAATCATCAGTTAAAAAAGGAGAAACTTTAATAGACACCGTTAACAACATTTTATCTATGAAAGTAGATATTGTTGTTATGAGACATGGAAATGTTGGTGCAGGTGTTTTTTTATCAAAACATGTAGATGCAAAAATTATAAATGCGGGTGATGGAACTCACGAACATCCAACACAAGCTTTATTAGATTCTTATTC
>JBNMNZ010000267.1:0-3395 GCA_051276605.1 Polaribacter sp.
GGAACTATCACAATTAATGACAAAGTTGAAGGTTTTGGTTATGCTCCAGAAATTACAGGTTCTAAAAATCAAGCAATTTTAGATAAATACAATGCTATTAGTAAAAGGTTTCAAAATCAGCGTTTAGAATTTATCAAAAAAGATTTTGATGCAAAAAAAGCAAACGATCTAGATTTGATAAAAAAATTGGAGGTTGATTATAAAAAATTAATAAGAAGAAGAGTTTTATATACTACAAACTTTGCAATTACTAATGCTGATTCTGAAGCTGCGCCTTATATCGCTTTAACAGAAATGTATGATGCTAGTTTAAAAATGTTAGATACTGTGAATTTTTCTTTAACTCCAAAAGTTAAAAATTCTTTTTATGGAAAACGTTTTCAAGAGTATTTAGAAGCTATAAAAAAAAATGAGGAATAAATTATTTCTCTATACTTTCAATCGCTTTTTTAATATTAGTTTGTGGCAATTTACAAGTACCATTTACACAAACATATATTAAAGTTTCATCTTCATTGTATTTATATAATAACAATGGTAAAGTATTATTTTCTTTAGTAGTACCAGCAATTAAAATGTTTGGATTATAATTATTAATTAAAGAACGATTTACTTCCATTGCATTGTTACCTGCAACAACAACTTCATAAAAAGGATTTGTGAAGTTGGTCATTAAATTTAGCCAATTACTATAATTAGCAGGATTCATTTGAACATCTTCCTTTAAATTATTAAGCATTTGTTCTGACGTTTTTAAATAGTTAGTGTCTGAAAAATAATGCCCTAATTTAAAAAGGCTGTTTGCTATTATTGAGTTTGATGAAGCAATTACTCCATCATTAACTTCATATTTTCTAGCAATTAAACTTTTATCTTCTTTAGACGTGAAATAAAACATTTGGTTCTTTTCATCAAAAAAATTAACAAATAAAACATCTATTAAACTTTTAGAAATTACTAACCATTTTTCATCTAAAGTAACTTCATATAAAGATATAAATGACTGAATAACTGTTCCGTAATCTTCTGAATACGCATTTATAGTACTTAACCCATTTTTAAAATTTCTATTTAAACCGTTGTCTTTTCTTAGCTGGTGATCAATTAAGAAGTTCGCGTTTTTAAGTGCAATCTCTAAATATTCTTTGTCACCTAAAGCCTTATATGCATCTACATATCCCTGAATCATTAAAGCATTCCATGATGTCAAAATCTTATCATCTAAATTAGGCTTAATTCTTTTATTTCTTGCGCTATTTAGGGTACTTTTCCAATTAGTAATTTTATTTTCTAATGCTATTGGCGTTATTTTATTAGCAGCTGCAAAATCAACTTTAGATTGGGTTCTAATCAACACATAGGTCTCCTTTTCCCAGAAACCAAAGTCATTTATATTATAAAATTCTTTAAAAAGACTAAAATCATTTTTAAGCAGTTGTTTTAATTCGGCTTCTTTCCATCCATAAAAAGCGCCTTCTTCATTTTCTCCTAAGCTGTTTTTACTATCTGCATCTAAAGAAGAATAAAATGCGCCGTTTTCAGATGTAAGTTCATCCTTTATAAAGTTTAAAGTTTCAACAACGGTACTTTTATATAAATCATTTTTTTCTTTTAAATACGCTTTTGAATATAAACTAACTAATTGCGCATTGTCATAAAGCATCTTTTCAAAATGAGGAATATGCCACTTTTCATCAACAGCATATCTAGAAAAACCGCCAGAAATTTGATCATTTATTCCGCCATAAGCAATTTTAGTTAGCGTATTGTTTACGTAATTATTTATTGAATTATCTTTAAATTGATAACTATATCTCAATAAAAATTCGAGTGAATTTGGCATTGGAAATTTTGGCGCACCTTTAAATCCTCCAGAAATCGTATCAATTTGATCTTTCCAAAAGTTTACGGAAGATATAATCTCGTTTTTAGTGAAACTAGGAGTTTCTTTATTTAAAGTAATCAGTTGAGATTCTTGAATTCCTTTTGTTAAATTCTCTGCAAACTCAATTGCTTTTTGTGGTTCTTCTTTATATAATTTAGAAATACTAACTAAAACCTTAGACCATTGGTCTTTCGTAAAATACGTACCTCCATAAATTGGCCTTCCATCAGGAAGAGCAATACAGTTTAATGGCCAACCTCCACTACCAGTCATTAACTGAACAGCATTCATATATACTTTATCTACATCTGGTCTTTCTTCTCTATCTACTTTTATATTGATAAAATTATCATTCATAATCTTCGCAATAGAGTCGTTTTCAAAACTTTCTTCTTCCATTACATGACACCAATGACACGCTGAATAGCCTACTGAAATAATAATTAATTTATTTTCTTTCTTTGCAAGTTCTAATGTTTCTGGGTTCCATGCTTTCCAGTTTACTGGATTATATGCATGCTGCAATAAATAGGGACTTGTTTCATGAATTAAGTCGTTACTTTTTTTATCTTTTGTTTTTTCTTTCGTTGAACAGCAGATGATAAAGAGTGAAAAAATACAAAAAGAAAAGTTATTGATAATTGTTTTCAAAAGGAATAAAATTTAGGAATTAAAGGTATTAATTTTTAACTTAGAACGGCAGCAAAACATAAAATTATATGGCATAAAAAAACGCTCAAAAGTTAATTTGAGCGTTTTATAAATTTGAAAAAGATTATTGATTACTGCTTAATAAATTTAGCAGTACCCACTTTATCATTTACATTATATTTAAGAAAATAGATGCCAGAAGCTAAGTTTGAAATATCAATAGACTTGCTATTTTTGTTAATATTTAAACTCATTACTTGTTTACCTAATATATTATAAATAGCTGCACTTTTTATAGTATTTGGAGCAGAAATATTTAAGCTACTCGATGCAGGATTAGGATACATAGATATATTTAATAATGTATTATCACTTACGCTTGCAGTAGCACATGTTGCAGCAAACTTAAATGTTGTTGGAGCATTACCTAATTGCCAATTACCTGCTAAAGAAACTTTACTCCAAAGTATATTTAAAGCTACGTCGGTAGGTGCCGTTTCTGGCCAAGTAAGTGTAATACTCATTTTACCTTCTACTGAAGTATCTACAGCTGATTGTGTTGGTGAACCAGTAACATCTCCAGCGATTAACATCAAATCAACAGCGTCATCATTATTAGACTCAATAGTAACTTTCATTGATTGCTCTCCAGAATTTTCTACAGTAAGTTTAATTTCAGAAGCTTCCTGCCCCGAAGCAATACCTAAATGAGTTACTACTTTTTCACAGTAGTCATCATCAGAAGGACCTCCTGTAGAATCAGCTAAAGCAATGTCATCTACTAAATACGTATCTGAAACACCAGCGTTAGCATCTCCTGAATCTACGAATAAAACCATTTTAGCATAATTTCCAAGTC
>JBNMNZ010000268.1:0-3388 GCA_051276605.1 Polaribacter sp.
GAAGATCCAAAGATTTTTCCTGAAAGCTATGACGGAGAAATTATAAAAGTTTCTGAAGGTGCAGTTGTAAATTTTAATAACATTCATTTTAATCCACATTCGCATATTACACATACAGAATGTGTAGGTCATATAACAGAAGAAGTTTATTCTGTTAATCAGAATTTAAAACATTATTTCTTTGTTGCTGAGGTGGTTACAGTTGCTCCAGAAAGTAGGGGTGAAGATTTTGTTATTTCTGAGAAACAACTAAAAACAGCCTTAAGAAATAAAAAAAGAGATGCAGTTGTAATTAGAACGTTACCTAATTTATCTGATAAAAAAACGATGCGATATTCAAATACAAATCCTCCATATTTGTTAGAAGAAGCAGTTATTTATTTAAAAGAAAAAGGAATTAAACATTTACTAATAGATTTGCCATCAGTAGATAAAGAAAAAGATGGAGGAAAATTATTATCTCACAATGCTTTTTGGAATACTTCAGGAAAATTAAGAATGGATGCGACAATAACAGAGTTCATTTACGTGCCTAATACTGTTGAAGATGGCGAGTATTTATTGAATTTAATGATTGCTCCTTTTGAAAATGATGCCACACCAAGCAAGCCGATTTTGTATAAAATTATCAAATAAAACATGAAGAAAGGCTTTAAAAAAAGATATTTATTTTATATAATTTTAGTTGCAATAGTTCTGTTGGTGAAAGGAGCTGTGTATTCAGATATTTCTGTTGAAGAATTAAAAAAGGAATATGCAAATGAGCATTCTAAATTTATAGAAATAGATGGTATGCAAGTGCATTATAGAGATGAAGGGCAGGGTTCTCCAATCGTTTTAATTCACGGAACTGCATCTTCATTGCACACTTGGAATGATTGGACAGCAGCTCTTAAAAAAGAGCACAGAGTTATCAGAATGGATTTGCCAGCTTTTGGAATTACTGGCCCTAACAAGAATGCAGATTATTCTATAAAAAGTTATACCCAGTTTTTACATCAATTTATGATGAAAATAAATGTTGATACATTTCATTTGGTAGGTAATTCTTTAGGAGGAAATATCGCTTGGAATTATGCTGCAGAGTATCCTGAGGAAATAGAAAAATTAATTTTGGTTGATGCAAGCGGATTACCAACAAATAAACCACAACCTGCTATTTTTAAAATGGCAAAAACACCTTTTTTAAGCTCACTTTTTTTATATGTTACGCCAAAGTTTTTTATCAAAAAAAACATGGAAGAAGTTTATGTAGACAATACTAAACTGACGGATGAATTAGTTACACGTTATCATAAAATGGCCCTAAGAATAGGTAACAGACAAGCGTTTATAGACAGAGCAAAAATTGATTTTAAATTAGGCGTAAAAGCCAATTTAGAGAAACTAAAAAGCGTAAAAACTCCAACTTTATTAATTTGGGGAGCACAAGATTCTTGGATTCCTTTAGATAATGGAAGACGAATGGATAACCTTTTACCAAATTCTAAATTAGTGATTTTAGAAAATTCTGGTCACGTACCTATGGAAGAAAATCCAGCAGAAAGTTTAGCTTTTTTGAATGCTTTTTTAAATGATTAAGTTTGGTAAAAAAAGCAATAAATTTTTATTCATTTCTTTAGCTTCTTGGTTTGTTTATCATTTTTTAGAAAATTCAAAAAGTATAAATTCAATAATAGTACAAATTCAAAATAGCAGTTCTAGCAAAGGATTTGGACTTTACTTACTTTTTAATATTGTAAAATGGATTTTATTTATTTTTGGAACTTTCTCTCTAATGATGTTTTTGAAAGCTATTTTTAAAAAGAATAAGAACTAAAAGTTGTTTTCTTTATAGCTGCTAAATAGTTAGCAATATTTAATTAAACTAGTTTAAATATTTCTTTTCAAGAGAATGCCAAACAAAGAATAATTAGAGAAAACTCGTGAAGTTCTGTCCAATAATTTTTATTTGGTTTGTGAATTAACAATGAAAAACACACCTATTATTTTGGATTAGCAACTTCACCAACAATTGCCAAATCGCCTTTTTCCAATCTAAAAAAATCTTTACTGAGGCAACTATTATCACTACTAAAAAAGAGGTTTTGCCCAAAAGACACAAGTGGAATAAATAATAAAAAAATAATATTTTTCATAATAATAATAATAATAATAATACTTGTTTTTTTAAAGGTGACAAAAACAATTTTTAACTCAAATTTTACTAAAAGCAGTTAGTTAGATAATATACATCACACAATTTCAAATGTAAAAGGGTATAATGTGATGGTTAATTATTGGTTGAACAAATCATTCCTCTATCAATGTAAGTTTAACCTAACTAAGAGGGCTAGAAATAGCTGAATTAAAGGAAGAAGATATGCCTATGGTTTAAAAGTAATTAGTAATCAAATGCCATCAGAGTTTCAAATAGAGATTATAAATTAAAAGAAAAGCCTCTCTTAAAAAGAGAGGTTTCGCTGTCTAAAATTTTGATTTTATTAATTTTAGAAATTTGGCTTAAAATCATCTTGCCAACTAGCAATATTTTCGTCAAAACCCATATATTTCATTAGTTTCTAGTAAATACAATAACCTCATCATCATCTCCATCTATCGTTAAAGTTTCTCCGTCTAAAACAGCTGAAAAAGAAATGTCCTGCCCATTATCTCCAATTTCAACAAAAGATATGTAATAGTTTGAGGAACTACCTTTACTCCAAGTCATATCAAGAACCCCATCTAGTTCACAAGGCTCAGTAGCAGGGTCGTCAGAGAAATATTGATTATACTTACCTGTGTTTGTTGTTGAAATCGTCATATTTGACTCTAAATCACAGCTATTGTGAATAGAAGTGCCACTTGCTAACATCGCCGTTAATTGCCAATTACCAACTATTGAGGTGTTAGAATCATCACTATCACTGCCACCGCAAGCAACTATTAATACTAAAATTGATAAATAAATAAGTTTTTTCATTGAGTTTATTTTTAAAGCAAATTTAGTTAATTAATTATAAATAAGCCTATTTAAGAGGTTTAAAATAGCTGAATTTAAGGAAGAAGATATGCCTATGGTTTAATAGGTAAGCAGTAATCAGATGCTAATAAAAATTAGTTCCTTTTACCGCATACAGTTTCAAATGTAATAGTGTATAATGTGGCGGTGTAATAAAGACTAACAAGTAAGTTGAAAAATTAACTTTATTTTAACTTTCATAATTAGCTTTAGAGCTATTTTTGCAAATAAATATAATGAAACATCTATGTACATTTTTAGTATTAATTATCGGATTTAGTATAAATGCGCAAATAAGTACAAGCGGCACAAATAATATAGGGAATGATGCTTCAGCAATGGGATTAAACACATTAGCAAGTGGAGATGCTTCTACAGCAATGGGAG
>JBNMNZ010000269.1:0-3359 GCA_051276605.1 Polaribacter sp.
GAGGGAAATTAAATTCTTTTAGATCACCAACAGTATCATACAAAGGTTCTTCAAAAGGTACATTTATATGAACAGGTCCTTTTTGCGAAACAGCTATTTGCAAAGCTTCACCAATTAATTGAGAGTTCCGTGTTTTATATTTCTCGTTCTCAATCAAGTTTGCAGAAAATAAGATATGATTTTCAAACACATTTTCTTGACGAATTGTTTGTCCGTCTCCAATATCAATCAAATGTTTTGGCCTGTCTGCAGAAATAACAACTAGTGGAATATTACTATAAAAAGCTTCTGCAATTGCAGGATAATAATTTAACAAAGCAGAACCAGAAGTACATAAAATTGCAACTGGTTTTTGAGTTTGTTGCGCAATTCCTAAAGCAAAAAAAGCAGCACAACGTTCATCAACAATACTTAAGGCTTGTATTTTCTTATGATTAGAAAAACCTATTGTAAGTGGCGCATTACGTGAACCTGGAGAAATAACAACTGTATCAATATTAAATTGATGACAAGCTGAAATTACAATTTGTGCGAGTTCTTTTTTTGGATACATTTTTTTAAGTAACAACGTTGCAAAACAAAACTAGCTGCAAAGTTAAGTAAACATAAAAAAACAAAGTCGCAAATCTTCAATTTTTAACTTTGAAACTTTGCGACTTTGTTACTATCTATTTTGGTACTAGTTTCCTTTTTGGTAATCTGCTAAAAATTTAGCCAAACCACTATCTGTTAATGGGTGTCTTAGCAAGCCTTCTATTGCACTTAAAGGTCCAGTCATAACATCAGAACCTAATTTTGCACAATCAATAATATGCATTGTATGGCGCACAGATGCTGCTAAAATTTGAGTTTCAAAACCGTAATTATCATAAATTAAACGAATTTCTGCAATCAGGTTTAAACCATCTGTAGAAATATCGTCTAAACGTCCAATAAACGGAGAAACATAAGTTGCTCCCGCTTTTGCTGCTAATAAAGCTTGACCTGCAGAAAACACTAAAGTTACGTTTGTTTTAATTCCTTTAGATGAAAAATATTTACATGCTTTTATACCATCTTTTATCATTGGTAATTTTACTACAATTTGAGGGTTTAAAGCAGCCAAAGCTTCACCTTCTTTTACCATCCCATCAAAATCTGTTGCAATTACTTCCGCAGAAACATCACCTTCTACCAATTCACAAATTTCTTTGTAATGGTTAATTATGTTCGCTTCACCTGTAATTCCTTCTTTTGCCATTAAAGACGGATTTGTAGTTACACCATCTAAAATGCCTAAAGCTTGTGCTTCTTTAATTTGCTCTAAATTTGCAGTATCTATGAAAAATTTCATGTCTTAAAAGTTATAATTAATTTCGACAAAGGTAATAAGAATGGTTCTTATTTTTAAGAAATGAACTATAAGTTTTATAAAAAGTTATCACTGAAAAAACCACATTCTATTAAGATATCATTTTTTATTCTAAAACTTCAAAAAGGTTTACATATTAATACAAGTCTCTCTATTCTAAACCTTTACTTTTGTAAAAAACAACGCATTTGATATTTTTAAGGTATATACTCATTTTTTTAATTTCACTACTGCTTTTTGCTTGTACTTCAAAAGCAGGAATTGAAGTTAATAATAATTGCTCTAATATCTATCTTGAAATTACAGAACAAGATAATATTGTAATACAGGATCTAACAAACCCTGTTCTTTGGCAAGGAACTTACAATGAGACTAGTGTAAAAATTAATTATACTAGAATAGTAGGGACTAACGATGAAACAGAAACTTTGACTTTTGTATTTAGTAAAAAGGGAGATTGTTTAAAAATAGATAATGGATATAAATATTATTATGGTTCCTTTTTTGATGTCTCTGCAATTACAGAAGTAACTATTTTAGAACTCCAAATAAAAGATTGGGAAATAGATAAAAAATATACTGGCCAAATAACCTATAGAGATCATCATGATAAACAAATATATACTATTAAGTTTTGGGTAGAATTTACAGAAGATGATAATGAAATAGAAAATACACATTACACTCATTTTTCTAATTGCTTGGAAAACAAATTACCTATTGATATTGATTTAAATAAAGATGGAAATACTGATTTTATTTTAAGTTATGAAGAAAAAATAAATATTGGTAACACCCCAAGTTTTATTTCATACACCATAAAATTATTTTCTGCTAATGATGATGATTCTAATTTAATATTATCACCAAAAAAAGATAATAGTCCTTATTTTATAATTTTCAACCCTCCTTTTTCTTCAGAAAACACAATAAGGTACCGTAACGGAGTTAAAAATACTCTAGATATATTTTATGAATATGAAGCTCCTTATGAAAGTTATAATTACTTCCTAAATAATAATTTAACTTATAGTGAAATTTTAGAAGATGATGAGGATGACTATTTTTTAGTCAGAATGACAATTTCTGATAAACATTATTATGGTTGGATAAAGTTAAACTTTAATGCAACTTCTTGTTCTGCTGAAGTTATAGAAACTTATTTACATGATTTTGCTAATGAACATATCAGCGTAAACTAAATTTTATAATGGTTCATTAAAATTTTCTCATACATCCTATCTGATAAGATTCGTTTTAAAACAACAGAAAATTTCTCCATAAAGCCACCAACTTTATAATGTAATTTAGGGTTACTTGAATTAATGATTTTATATACAGTCTTTGCCATTTCTAAAGGATCCATTCCGCCTTCAACATGTGCATCCATTAAATCTAGGTTTGCCTGATACGTTTCTTTATAAGCAGAATTTTCAAAAACAGGCGTATGATATCTTCCAGCAGCAATATTAGTAGCAAAATCACCAGGAGCAACATTTACAACTTTAATTCCGAAATTTTTAACCTCCATACTTGTCGCTTCAGTAATTAATTCTAAAGCTCCTTTAGTAGCCGAGTATAAACCTCTAAAAGGCAAACCCATATAACCAGCAATTGAAGTTACATTTAGAATCATTCCAGATTTTTGCATTCTCATTTGTGGCAAAACAGTTTTCATTACATCAATTGCTCCAAAAAAATTGGTATTAAAAACAGCTCTCATTTCACTTGTAGGAGTCTCTTCAATCGGACCTGTAATTCCCATTCCTGCATTGTTAATTAAAACATCTAATCTTCCTTCTTTTTTGATAATATAAGCAACAGCTTCTTCAATCGTTTCAACTTTTAAAACATCTAAAGCAATAATTTCAAACGAAAAACTCTCAACATTTTTAGGATTTCTACTCGTACCAAAAACGGTGTACCCTTCTTTATCTTGTAAAAAAGTCGCAATCGATTTTCCGATACCTGATGAAGCACCAGTAACTAATATAACTTTAGACATAAA
>JBNMNZ010000270.1:0-3328 GCA_051276605.1 Polaribacter sp.
AAAGCCGATATAAAAACGCTCACTGAATTTGGAACAAGAAATACATTTTCTGACACCATTTCTGCTACTCACGGAATTGGTGCTGCCAGACGTTGGATAAAATCTGAATTCGAAAATATTTCTAAAAAATGTGATCATTGTTTACAGACCTTTTATCAAAAGGATTTTGTGACCAAAGAAGGCAACAAAAGAGTTCCTCATGATGCATGGATTGTTAATGTGGTTGCAATTCAAAAAGGAACAAAATACCCTAATAGACATGTTATTATGAGTGGAGACATTGATTCTCGTGCAAGTGATACGATGGATTTTACAACAGATGCTCCAGGTGCAAATGACAACGCCTCAGGAATGGCAGGAACTATTGAAGCCGCAAGAGTTTTAAGCAAATATAAATTTGAAAGCAGTATTATCTATGTCGGACTTTCTGGTGAAGAACAAGGTCTTTTTGGTGGAGCAGGATTAGCAAAATATGCAAAAGATAAAGGTTGGGAAATTATCGGAATTTTAAATAATGATATGATTGGAAATATAACTGGTGTAGACGGAGTTATAGACAATCGTGCTTTTAGAATTTTTTCTGAACCAGTGCCTGCAAACGAAACCGAAAAACAAAGAAAAATGCGTCGTTTTTATGGTGGAGAAGTTGATGGAATTTCTCGTCAGTTAGCAAGATATACGCATAAAATGACCAAAAGATATATGCCAGAAATGAATCCAATGATGATTTATAGATTAGATCGTTTTGGACGCGGAGGACATCATAGACCTTTTAATGATTTAGGTTTTCCGGGAATTAGAATTATGGAAGCGCATGAAAATTACACACAGCAGCATCAAGATATTAGAACAGAAAATGGAATTAACTTTGGAGATACTTTTGAGCATGTAAATTTTAAATATGCTAAAAAATTGACTGCTGTCAACTCGATAACGATGGCAGGATTAGCTTCTGCCCCACCAAGTCCTAAAGAGGTTGCAATTGGCGGAATTGTGCAAGCTTCAGCAAAGTTAAAGTGGAACAAAGTTGAAGGAGCTAAAGGATATAAAATTTATTGGAGAGATACGACTTCGCCAACTTGGGATAATTCTAGGTATGTAGAAACTACCGAATTTACTTTAGAAGGAATTGTAATTGATAATTTCTTTTTTGGAGTTGCTGCAGTTGGAGAAAATGGTCATGAGAGTGTCGTTGTTTTTCCGAATAAAATATGGAGATAAAATGATTTTTAGAATTTTAGTTCTTTGTTTTCTCTTTCTATCTTGTAAAAAAGAACATAAGAAGCCAAGCTATATTTATTTTAAATTAAAAAATGATTCCATTTTTGTGGAATTAAGGAATAAAGAAATATCAACAACATTTTTAAAAATTAAAAATTTAGTCACTAAAAAAGAAACAATTATTGATTTTAAAAAACCTGATACCTTAACTATTTTAAAATTTCATCAAACAAATATAGATACCGTTTCAATTCTTAAAAACTATACATTCCTTTTCTCTTACGGCGCCTCATCGATTAAAAAATACGACACTTTATATAATTATGGATTGCCCTTTTTAAAAGGAAAACGATACCAGGTTCTACAAAGTCAAAATGGAAGTTTTACACACAAAGGTCCCGTATCTAAATATGCAATCGACTTTAAAATGAATGTTGGTCAGGAAGTTTGCGCCATCAGAGAAGGATTAGTTATTCATACAAAAAGTAATTCTGATGAAGGTGGAGCTAGTAAAAAATATAGAAATAAAGCAAACATGATTTTAGTTTATCATCATGATGGTACCTTTGCACAGTATGCGCATTTGAAGAAAAACGGTGTGCTTGTTAAAAAAGGGGACAGTATAAAAAAGGGACAAATAATTGGATATTCTGGTAATACAGGAATGTCTACAGAACCTCATTTACATTTTGTAGTATACAAACCAACCAGCAACGGATTGGTTTCAATTCGATATATTTTAGATTCTATTCCAATAAAAAAATACATGAAAGGAAAATATGCAAATCATAATTAATCTTTTCAAATTATTACTTCCAATCGTCAACCAAAAAAATAGAAGAATATTTTAACGCTGTAAATTAACAATATAATTTTTTACTTTTAATTTTTAACACATGGGCATATAGAAAGCATAGCCATGCGTAAATATTTTAGAGCAAAAACTATTTCATCTGCATAAAATTCTTTATCAGAAATTATTGGGTTTGCACCTTATTATAAATCATAATTATGTACAAATAAGATAAATCAATAGCATTTATTTCTTTAACAATAGTAATACTATTACATTTGAGTATAAAACTACTCATTATGAAAAATACACTATTTATTACTTGTGTCTTAATTGTAAATTTAACTTTTTCTCAAAAGGATACTGATTCATTTTTTAAAAAAACATTTCAAACGAATATTGAAGAAAGCCATTACGAAGCAAATACTTTTAATGTTTTTTCTCAAGAAAAGTTAGAAAAAATTTACCCTATGAAATCAATAAAACCTTTAAATAATTCAGAAGGAAAATTTGCTCTTTATAGTACTAATGATAAGATTTTATTTGACATAGAAAGATCTTATACCAATGAATCAATAATTACACAGGTTTCGACGAAAACCACATCTAGAAGTAACGATGCTTTTGTGGATAGTGTAATTCTTAAAATAATTCAAGATAGAAATATGGATATCGCTGACTTTAATAAAATTGACGATTTCAATGGAGATAAAAACATCAATTTCTATAAAAACTATCCTTCTGATAACAATAAGTTGATTGGTACTTACCAACTTAAAGGAAAGACCAAACTACAAATAGGTAATGATATTAATAGTTATTTGCATAAAATTTCAAAATCTGAAATTGATAAAACATTGCTTAACAGCCTTAATTTATTAGTAATAAATTTTTAACAATAAAAAGATAGTTCGTTAAATTGTTTTTTCTAGTTGATTTGAGTTGGCATCTTATTCTAATAAGGTGTCAACTTTTCTTTTGTCACTATATTTATCCTATGAATCAAAAAGAAGAATTGTATTTTAAAGATGATATCCAATGGCGAAAATGGTTGTCAGAAAACCACATTTCATCAGAAGGCATTTATCTTATTTTTTACAAAGCAGAAAATAATGAAGCATCTATGCATTGGGAAGAAGTTATATAAGTTGCGCTTTGTTTTGGTTGGATAGATTCTAAAGTAAAAAGTTTAGGAAAAGGGAAACGCTGACAATATTTCTGCAACCGAAATCCTAAAAGAGTGCGGTGTGGTTTAAATAAAAAATATATTCAAGAATTACTTGCTATTAATTTAATGCAGAAAAATGGGTTAAA
>JBNMNZ010000271.1:0-3320 GCA_051276605.1 Polaribacter sp.
ACGCATTATAAGGTTTTAGAACGTTTAACCTATGTAACTTTAGTACAATGTAAATTAGAAACAGGAAGAACACACCAAATTAGAGCACATTTTAAACATATTGGTCATACTCTTTTTAATGACGAACGTTATGGAGGAGATGACATCTTAAAGGGAACAACCTTTACCAAATACAAGCAATTTGTAAACAATTGTTTTAAGGTGTTGCCAAGACAAGCTTTACATGCAAAAACACTAGGTTTTACACACCCAACAACTGGAGAATTTATGCAGTTTAATTCTGATGTACCTCAAGATATGATTGATTGTTTAGAAAAATGGAGAACGTATAGTGAAAATTCTAAAGACATAATAGGGTAAAGTTTTTAATGCATATCTAAATGCTATGATTCCTAAAAACCTATTACAATAATTAACAAAATCTTCTTACTCATTTTCCCTAATTTTTCTTTCGGCAATTAGGGAAAATGAATAAGAATTATTTAAATTCTATTTTATCTAACAAAAGCTTGAAATTTTCATTTTTCTTATTCCCTACTAAAAATGTAATTTCTTCAATATAATAATTAGAAAAATTAGGCTGATTAAGTCTTCTACCTCTAAACGAAGGGTACATTTCTTTTAAAGGGATTCTTACTTCTTGCCATTCTCCTGAGGTTAAAAAAGGTGTTATATATGAGTAATAATCTCTAGAGTTAGATTTTATCCTAAATTGATATTTTTTTCCATCACCTTTTAGTTTAAGAACAATCTCAGTATAATTATCTATTGCTATTTTCTGAAACCTATAGCGCACAGAAGAGAATCCTCCATTATTGTCTAAAGATATACTGCCTTGAAAAACACCAAAACCATCAGCATTTAACTTTAAAGAGCCCGATGACTGGCCGCCCATTACAATATCGTCTACAATTATCCAGTTTCGAAGGTTTGATTTTTTGTTAAAATCAAAAATTATTTTTGAGCTCATCAAAGAAAATAAAGTTAATATAAAAATTAAGTATTTCATAAATTATCACTTATAATTTATTTACAATATTTCACAAATATTTAGCTAAGTTATACTTTTTAAAAGTTTAGAATTAACAACAACCAGCACTAGGATCACAACAAGAACTAACAGCTTCAGCAACTTTAACCTTGCTTTTTACATCAGAGATTACACATGCGTCTAATGCCAAACAAGCTGTGATTTTTGAGGTTAGCAAAAAGTTGGTTCCGTCAAAATCTAAGTTGTATTTACCAATCGTTTCACTTCCTTGATATTCTACTTCAATTTCTAAATCGTCAAATTGAAACCTCTTTTCAGACAATTCTATGATATTAATTAATTTATCTGGATGTAATCTGTGATCATAATCGTTTTCTTCCCAAAGCTGAAAATTAATAACAGTTTCACTTCTGACCTTTCCTCCACAGTCAATAAAATCTTTAGTTATTTTACCAACTTCAGTTACATGAAAATGATTGGAAACTAAATCTCCATTTGGTAATTGAAATCCAATTTTATTTAAACTTTTTAAGTGATTTTTAATTTCTGATAATTTCATAATTTTATTTTTAGCAACAACTTCCTGTTGAATTTTTACTTAAAAACTGACCTAAGGTGTTTTTTATGTTCTCCCAATTTTCTTGATCTATACAATAGCAAACACTTGTACCTTCTATTTTTCCTTTTATAATACCTGCTTTTTTTAACTCTTTTAAATGCTGAGAAATCGTTGGTTGCGCCAAACCAATATCTTTTACCAGATCTCCACAAACACAAGATTTTAGCTTAATTAAAAACTCTAAAATAGCAATTCTTGCAGGATGACCTAACACTTTTGCAATGGCAGCAATATTATTTTGTTCTTCAGTAAATATTTCTGACTTGGTTAAACCCATATTAATTTGTTTATTGCAATATTACGATTAATAGTTGTAAATAAAAAGTTTTTAGTTCTTATTTATTCAAATCAAACATATATCCAACAGACAAATTAAAGAATCCAGTCGTTTTTAGAGAATTTTCATTGATCAAAGAATTTGGTAAATTTAGATTGTAGCCTACTTCAAAATCCCAAGAATTGGTAGTTAAATAAAGTGGTATGTTTATTTGCGTGTTTAACAAATCGAACACATCAAAATTAAAAGTTCGAGGCACAATTTTACCCGCAATAAATTCTTCTTTAATTATTGTGATATTCTGTTTTGCAACTATAAAATTTACTCGCGGTCTAAAACGTAGGGCAAAATTTGGCATTCTTTTTAAAGTGAAGTTTACAAAACTACTAGAAACAAATTGGTAACTTTTTTCTGTACCAAATAAATAAGAAGCAGAAACTGTTGTTCCTAAAGTTCTTTTTTTATTTCTGATTCCTAGACTTACATCCAACGAATTTGTAAAACCATCATAGCCATCAGAATAAAAATACTTTGTATAACCTAAATTATAAAGGAAGTTTTTATTTTTTCCTATTGTTTTAAAATACCCTAGAGAAACACTCGTAAAATCCCAACTTGGATCAAAATTTTGGTAATAAATCCCTGAAATACTTGCATTAAATCCTGAGGAATGATAATAAGAGACTTGTGGAATAATATTGAATTGATCTGAACCAGAATCTCTTCCTGAGAAAAAAGTGTTGCTATTATAAGAAACCGAAGTGTATAAGAAATTGAAAGAAAAATCACTTTCTATTAACTCATCTAAAAACTGTTGATTGTTAAAAAAAAGTTCATCTATTAAACCATCTATATCCTCTAAATTTTCTTCTTGTGCATAAGCACAAAAAGAGGTTGCCATTGAAAACAATAGCAACCCAAAAACTTTTATAGTGTTTTTTAATTCTTGTAAAAGATGTATCATAAATAGTTAAATGCTAATTACCGCTGTTTCTTTTTTTTCTTCCATTATTAGCATTATTGACTCTTGGTCCATCTTTAAGTTCTCCTCTGTCTTTAGAATTTCTAATTTTATCAATTCGTTCTTTTAGCATTTTTCTTTGCTCACCTGTAAGTGTTTTCCTGAAATTATCTCTGGTTTTTCTCAAACTAACTTGTTGATTTTTAACCATGCTTTTTTGATTTCTAGAAAATGTAGCTACTAAACGTTTTCTTATTTCGTACTTAGAAATTGTTTTATTTCTTAAAAGAACTAATTGCTCTTTGGTAAGTGATGCTTTAAAAGCTTCACGATTTATTTTCATAACTTCTTTTTCTTTCTGTAATAAATCCCTTTGTTGCTGTGTTAACTCTTTTTGAATTAAACTAAAACTAGAGTCTTGAGCAAAAACTGTTGTATTAAATAGCATCAGACTAAGAAAGCTTAAAGATAA
>JBNMNZ010000272.1:0-3305 GCA_051276605.1 Polaribacter sp.
ATCGTTTCAAGCGGAAGTACACTATTTAAAAATGGATTAAAAGAGATTGAGGTGTTATTAAAGTCAGAAGCAGTTTTGGCTGTTTCACCGAAAATATCTGATGAAAGAATGGCTATTTTAAAAAAGATTCAATTTAGAATTCAGTCGGTTTTAAAAGGAAGAGATTCAAAATATATATTGTTAAATGCACCAAATGACAAGTTAGCTATTATTTTAAGTTTGTTACCAGGAATGAGAAGCCCTACCGTTTTGCCATTGGCAGAAGAAGGATGGAGTTCTGTGCATTCCGTAATTTCTAAAAATCAGTTTTGGGAGATTATTGATGAATTAAAAGAAAATGGTGCAGAAGGAATTTTAGTATGTCCTATTGAAAAAATGGTTTTATAGCTTTTAAAGCTTATTCGGAATCTATTTTTAGGCAAAAAATGAAATATATTAAAAAGACCTTGAATTAAATTCAGGGTTGATTATCAAGTTAATCATGAAAACAATTATAAATCCATCAAAAAAGGATTGGTCTCAAATTTTAAGGAGACCGACAAAAACCGTTGAAGATATTGAAAATACTGTGAATCAGATTTTTAATGATGTTCAAAGAAATGGAGATGCAGCAGTATATAAATACACCAAGTTATTTGATGGTGTTTCTTTAGATAATAGCATTGTTTCTATTCAAGAAATTGATGAAGCAGTAGCATTGGTTTCTTCAGCATTAAAAGACGCTATAAACCTTGCAAAATCAAATATCACGAAGTTTCATATCGCACAAAAAACAGTTAAAATTTTTGTAGAAACAACAACCGGCGTTTCCTGTTGGCAAGAAAAAAGACCAATTCAAAAAGTAGGCTTGTATATTCCTGGTGGAACAGCACCTTTATTTTCAACAGTTTTAATGTTGGCTATCCCTGCTCAAATTGCAGGTTGTAAAGAAATTGTATTGTGTTCTCCACCGAATAAAGAAGGAAAAATTCATCCAGCAATTTTGTATGCTGCCAATTTATGTGGCGTTACAAAAATTATAAAAGTTGGTGGAATTCAGGCTATTGCTTCATATACATTTGGTACAGAAACAGTTCCAAAAGTGTATAAAATATTTGGGCCAGGAAATCAGTTTGTAACAGTTGCTAAACAATTAGCAACAAAATATGGGGTTGCAATCGATATGCCTGCGGGCCCAAGTGAATTATTAGTTGTTGCTGATGACTCTGCAAACGCAAGTTATGTAGCATCAGATTTATTGAGTCAAGCAGAACATGGAGCAGATAGTCAAGTAATTTTGGTCTCTACATCAAAAGAATTAATTAATGAAGTTTCTATTGAGATAGAAAAACAACTTTTAAAATTACCAAGAATTGATATTGCGCAGAAAGCAATAGCCAATTCAAAATCTATTTTTGTAACCAATGATGAAATCGCTTTAGAATTAATCAATGAATATGGCCCTGAACATCTTATTGTTTGTACATATAATAATGATTTTTATATTGATAATATAGAAAATGCAGGTTCCGTTTTTATAGGAAATTACACGCCAGAAAGCGCTGGAGATTATGCATCAGGTACAAATCATACCTTACCAACAAACGGATTTTCTAAAGCATACTCTGGTGTGAATTTAGATAGTTTTACAAAGAGTATTACGTTTCAGAAAATCTCTAAAGAAGGAATAAAAACGATCGGTAATGCGATTGAGTTAATGGCAGCGGCAGAAGGGTTGCAAGCTCATAAAAATGCTGTTTCAATTCGTTTAAAAGATTTAAAATAACATCTTAATTGTCAGACTTAGCATTTCGAAGTCTTTTTTTATTATGAAAATAAACTTTAATATCAACAACCTAATTAGAGAAAATATTAAGTCTCTAAAGCCGTATTCTTCCGCAAGAGATGAGTATAAAGATGTAACGACTACTGAAATGATTTTCTTGGATGCGAATGAAAATCCTTTTGAAAACGGTGTAAATCGATATCCAGATCCACAACAACATAAGGTAAAAGATTTACTATCTAAAATTAAAGGAATTGATAAAAAAAACATTTTACTAGGAAATGGTAGCGATGAAGTTTTAGATTTAATATTTAGAGTTTTTTGTGAACCAAATGTAGATAATGTCATTACGTTGCCACCAACTTATGGAATGTATAGTGTTTTGGCGAATATAAACGCAATAGAAAATAGAACCGTTTTATTGACGGAAGATTTTCAGCCAAAAGTAGATCAGATTTTAAAAAGAGTAGATGCTCATAGTAAAATTTTATTTTTATGCTCGCCAAACAATCCTTCAGGAAATAGCTTTACAGAAGATATTGTCGAAGAATTACTCTTAAAGTTTAACGGTTTAGTAGTTATAGATGAAGCTTATATTGATTTTTCAGCTCAAAAAAGTTGGTTAGAAAAACTAACAATATATCCAAATTTAATGATCACTCAAACCTTATCTAAAGCTTATGGTTTAGCAGGTATTAGGTTGGGTATTTGTTATGCATCCGAAGAAATTATACGTTTTTTAAATAGTGTAAAACCACCATATAACGTAAACGAATTAACGCAACAAAAAGCCATTGAAAGATTATCAAAAATTGATGAAGTTAAAAATGAAGTTGCACAGTTAATCAGTGAAAGAAAACGCTTAAAGCAAAAGTTAGAATCTTGTGTGAGTTTTATTGAAACAGTGTATGAGTCTGATGGTAATTTTCTTTTGATAAAAGTTGATGATGCAACAAAACGTTACCAGCAATTAATCGAATATGGGGTTGTAATTCGAAATAGAACTACACAGCCTTTATGTGAGAATTGTTTGCGTATAAGTGTTGGTGTTTGCGAAGAAAACCAACGTTTAATAGGAGCTTTGAAAGCTATTCAGTAAAAAATATATAATAATACCTGCAAGGTTTTTAAGCCTTTTAGGAAAGTAAATATTAAGTATGAAAAAAGTATTATTTATAGACAGAGATGGCACTTTAGTTATTGAGCCGCCTGTAGATTATCAGTTAGATAGTTTAGAAAAATTAGAATTTTATCCGAAAGTATTTCAATACATGGCAAAAATTGCTTCAGAATTGAATTATGAATTGGTGATGGTTACAAATCAGGATGGTATGGGTACCAGCTCCTTTCCTGAAGATACTTTTTGGCCAGCACAAAATAAAATGATGAGTGCCTTTGAAAAAGAAGGCGTTATTTTTTCTGATGTTCTTATTGATAAGACTTTTCCGCATGAAAATGCAGCTACTAGAAAACCAAGAACAGGTTTGTTAACAAAGTACTTTTCTGAAGAATATGATTTAGAGAACTCGTTTGTTTTAGG
>JBNMNZ010000273.1:0-3296 GCA_051276605.1 Polaribacter sp.
AAAATTATTAGTTCTAAAAAAGTGCAAAAAGTTTTAGAATATACTTTTATACATGATAACTTATTGGATATTTAGTTTTACGAACTATATTTTCTCTTCCTTAAATAATTAAAAATAAATCCAAAAGCAAATAATAAGAGTAGTGGTAAAACAACATTTAAAAACTGCCAAAAAGTTCGTTCTTCAAAAGCCTTTTTCTTGTTTAATGTATTAATTTTTAATGTTTTGTTTCTCAATTCGATTAAACCAGTATCATCCAACAAATAATCGACAGAATTTAAAAGAAAATCTTTATTTCCAAACGCTTCATTTGTCCACTTATCTCTTGATAAATCGGTAGGTTTTCCTTTTAAAATTTGATTCTTTGCAATATCCCCATCAGCAATTACAATCATTTTATTATTGGTTGCATTTTCTTTAAAAAGTGATGTTTCAAAAGGTTTTACTCTGTTCTTATATCCTGAATTAAAATTGCCTTCTAACAAAACAGCAAACAATTGATTCCCTGAAATATACTCTTCTTCTTGAGGTTCATCAGCAATGGATTGCAGCTCAATAATTGTGGGAGTTCCTACTTTTTGAGTTAATGGAGAACTCATTAAAAGTGGTGTTTTTCGGATGTTATTTTTAAGTGTATCAATCTGATTTGCGAACTGTAATCTCACAGGAGCAATATTTTTTGTAATGGCGTTATTTGGGTTTCCACCAACTAAAGGATGGTACAGCCAATCTAAATTTTGAAACTGTGTTTGATTCCCAATTTTACCTGTTGCTAGGGCAATTTTTGACGCGTATAAATCTTTAATTAAAGTTGTATTGATTCGAATTCCATAAGAAAATAACAAATCTGTTAGATTTAAATCTGTAGGATACGCCAGCATTTTTCCAGAATTGAACAAGCTGTCTTGATCTGCTTGCACATTGTCTAACATCCATAAAGTTTTTCCTCCATTTGCAATAAATTGGTCTAATGTAAACTTTTCTTTAGAAGTAAATTTTAGAGTCGGTTTTGCAATGATGGCCAAATCAAAAGTGCTTAAATCTTGTAAGGTTTTTTGTGGGTTCTCAGCAACAGCGTCCAATGTGAATTTTGCTAGTCTATATTTCTCAGAAACTTTACTTAAAAAACTGATTAGATATATATCCTTCAATTGTCCGTTTCCAGTTAAAAAAGCAATCTTCTTTTGGCGTTTTTGAGTGATGGTATTGATTACATTACTAAAACTATATTCTAAATTTTCAATCGCTTTTTGTAATTGTTCTTCTTGTGATGCAACGATGGCAGTTGGCAATAAAGAAATAATTTTTGTTTGCTCACCAAAGTTGATTTCTGCCCAAGGAAAAATAATAGCTTTAGATAATTTACCATTTTCCTCCACAGTTAATTGACTTGGCATCATTCCTTTTTTAATCAATTCTTCACGTTGATTGTCAGGGTTTTCAAAATGTATTTTTATGTTGCTATTTTTTGCCGCTAATTCTTCTAAATATTGACGTGTTTCAACTTGTAATCTTTTAAATTCTGAAGGAAAATCGCCTTCTAAATAAACGGTGATATAGAGCCTTCTATCAACCTTAGAAAGAATTATATCTGTCGTTTCAGAAAGTGTGTAACGCTTATCTTGTGTTAAATCAAAACGCTTGTAAAAAGATTGATTGATCAAATTTAAAACAAGCAACCCAACTATTAGAAATGTAGTATTTTTCAGCTTCTTATTCATTGTCTAATCTTGTTTTAGTAATGAATAAAAAGAATACGGTAACACTTATAAAATAGAGGATATCTCTGGTGTCAATTACACCTCTAGAAATACTTTTAAAATGTTCGTTAATTCCTAGTTTCTGAATGGTTAAACTACTGTCTTTAAAAGAAGCAGCGATGGCATCAAATCCGTATAACAGAATAAACGTAATAAAAACACCCAATATAAAAGCAACAATTTGATTTTTTGATAAAGTGGATGTAAACAAACCAATTGATGTGTAAGTAGCTGCTAAAAAGAGCAAACCAATATAGGAGCCAATTGTGCTCCCAAAATCGATGTTTCCAACAGGATCTCCTAATTTATAAACGGTAAAAATGTATATGAAAGTGGGAATAATTGCAATGGTTACTAACAGTAATGATGCAGTAAACTTCCCTATAACAATTTGCCAATCAGACAGTGGTTTTGTTTTTAAAAGTTCGATGGTCCCTGTGTTAAATTCATCAGCAAAACTTTTCATAGTGATTGCGGGAATCAAAAATAGAAAAACCCAAGGTGCTAAATAAAAAAACGGAGTTACATCAGCAAAACCAGCATTTAAAATATTGAAATCGTCATTAAAAATAAATAAAAACAAACCATTAATCAGCAATAAAACACCAATAACCAAATACGCAATTGGTGATGCAAAAAACGAATTGAATTCTTTTTTTAAAATGGCTTTCAATGTGTAAATGTTTATGCGTTTATTGTTCTAAAACACTTCGACAAACTCAGTGTGACATTTTAACGTTTTATTGCTATTAATTATTTTCTAAAAGATAATTAATATATTAAATATCAGTCTGAGCTTGTTGAATATTATTTTACTATTCGATAACTACGATTGTTTTCAAAACCTTCTTCTCTTTTGTCTGGATCAAGAACAAATTTTTGTTTCTCTAACAACGCAATAGAAGCTGTATTATCTTGGTGAGTAAAAGCTTCAATTGTTTTCAACTCTAAATTTTGAAATCCGAATTTTAAAACCTCTTCAAAAGCTTCACTCATAAGACCTTTCTGGTGATAATTTGGATCTAATTCATAGCCAATTTCTGCATAATTTTCTTCATCTTCAAAATTTCGTAAACCAATGGTTCCTATTAATTGATGATTGCTTTTTGATTGCAACACCCAAAAAACACCTTCATTACTTGAAGCTAGATTAGAAATAAGATCAATAAAAGCTCTTGATTCAGAAAGATTATTAAGTGTTTTTCTATCAATAAATTCATTAACTTCTTTATTCGTTCTTAATCCAAAAACAGCTTTTGCATCGTCTAAATTTAATTCTCTTAAGGTTAATCTTTCTGTTTCTAAAACAGGAAATGGCGTAAAATTGTGGGTCATATGTTATTTTAAACTTATTTTTTTATCTACACTCCAAGCTTGTGGCTTGTCATTAAAAAATGTTTTTGTTTTTGCCCAAACATTTTTAAACAACTCAGAGTTTCTGTAATTTTCTAAATCATGATCATTTTCCCAATAAGAGTAGGTGAAAAACACTTCAGGGTTTGTTTTTTCTTGATACAGTTCAAGCAATTTACAACC
>JBNMNZ010000274.1:0-3282 GCA_051276605.1 Polaribacter sp.
AAAATCAAATGGATGATTTAACGAATGAACTTTTAGACAATAAGTCTTTTTATACGGTACAAAAATCATTAGTCAAACAACAAAATTTAATTGATTGGAAATGGATCTTATTCTTTGTAATTGTATTACTTACAGTTGAGTGGTTTGTTAGAAAATATCATGGAAAAGTTTAATTTTTTTTTTATTGAATTAAAAATAATATTCATCACCTAAAAAGTTCGATAAAACTATTTCTCAGTAAAAATTAGATTTATTTAAAAAATAAATTAAGCAAGTTCTACATGATGATTTTCATTTGGAACATATTCTCTAAAAATATAATTTTCTGAAGATTGTAGTTATATAGATTGCGTTTAAAGAACTTATATCGTAGATTTGATTAAATTTAAAAATAAACAAAATGGCAGATAATCAAATGCAATTGAACTTTCCAAAAGGAGGAGTTTTCTTAATAGTAATAGCAGTTATTGGAATTATTTTATTTTCAAAATCTACAATAACAATTAAATCTGGTCAAGCAGGAGTTTTGTATAAAACTTTTGGAGGAGGAGTTGTAACTGATGAGCCATCTTTAGGCGAAGGGTTTCAAATTGTTGCACCTTGGAATAAAGTTTTTATTTATGAAGTAAGACAACAAGAGCTTTTTGAAAAGATGCAAGTATTGTCTTCTAATGGTTTAGAGATTCAATTAGAAGCTTCTGCTTGGTTTCAGCCATATTCTGACAAGATAGGTTCATTACATCAAGAAAAAGGAGAAAATTATATTTCTAGAGTTATTCAGCCTGCAATTAGATCTGCAGCAAGAAGTGTTGTTGGTCGATATACGCCAGAGCAATTGTATTCTAGTAAAAGAGATGTTATTCAGACAGAAATTTTTGTTGAGACTAAAAAAATACTAGACAAACAATACATTCAATTAAATGAAATTTTAGTTAGAGATGTTACTTTACCTTCAACAATTAAAGATGCTATTGAGCGAAAGTTAAAGCAAGAGCAGGAATCTTTAGAATATGAGTTTAGATTAGTTACTGCAAAAAAAGAAGCTGAAAAACAAATTATTGAAGCACAGGGTAAAGCTGATGCTAATAGAATTTTAAGCGCTTCTTTAAACGATCAAATTTTAAAGGATAAAGGTATTGAAGCAACGATTCAATTATCTAAATCTCCTAATAGTAAGGTAATTGTTATTGGTTCAGGGAAATCTGGAATGCCGATTATCTTAGGTAATCAATAAAAATCCTTAACTTTTTTAAACATAAAAAATCCAGCGAATAGCTGGATTTTTTATGCTTTATTTTTATTTATTTGGAAAAGAAAGTTACTTTCTTCTGATTTTGTGTTCGATTATTAACAACGCATATTTAAAGAATACCCTCCAAGGATTTAATTTTGGATTTGGCATTTTCCCAGTGCCTATAAGTTTTAATTGAGCTTCATACCAAATTATATTCATGCTTCCGTCAATTGCTTTAACTCCTGTTTTCTGAATATCTGTAGAAAAATTAGATTGTTTTTTTGTAAATAGATCATTTACTAAATTAGGAAAAACAGCAAAGGGTCTTGCAATTCCTACAATATCTAGATCATTTGAAGCAATGGCTTCTTCCATAATAGCGGCGGTTCTAAATCCTCCAGTTAACAATAAAGGCGTCTCTGTGATTTTTCTAGCTTTTTTAATGTAGTCTAAAAAATAAGCTTCTCTCTTTTTAGTGCTTTTCATTTTCTTACCCATCATTGCAGGAACTTCATATGTTCCTCCAGATATTTCAATAAGATCAATTCCTTCTTTTGAAAGAATTTTAACAACTTCCATAGATTCTTCTTCAGAAAAACCTCCTTTTTGAAAATCAGTTGAGTTTAATTTGATGCCTATAGGGAATTTAGCACCCACTTTTTCTCTTATTTTTCTATAAACTTCGACAACAAACCGAGCTCTATTCTCTAAAGTTCCGCCCCATTTATCTTCTCTAATATTTGAATCTGGGGATAAAAACTGACTAACTAAATATCCATGGGCACCATGTATTTGAACTCCTGTAAAGCCTGCTTCTTTTAATATTAAGGAAGTTTCAGCAAAAGATTCGATAATCGTTAAAATTTCATCCTCTTTCAAAGCCAAGGGTATTTTAGCAGATGTTTTTTTTCGCCCACCATATTTTAAAGGGACGGAAGAAGGAGCTTTTAAAACGTTGTTAATTTGCTCCATTGCTTGTCTTCCAGGGTGATTTATTTGCGCCCAAAGATGTGTTTCCGTGTTTTTAACGGTATCTGCCCATTCTTTTAATAAATCGAAATTGTCTCTATTTTCTACAATGACATTTCTAGGTTCACCAACGGCACTAGAATCGATCATTATATTTCCTGTAATTAACAACCCAGAACCACTTAATGCCCATTTTTTATATAGATTTATAAGTGTTGCTGTTGGCTGATTATCCGTATTGGATAAGTTCTCACTCATTGCAGATTTTGCAATTCTATTTATAATTTTAGAACCGTTTGGTAAAAGAATCTCTTTATTTAATTCACTCATAGAAATCAATATTATTTAATTTTTTATAGAAAATAGCTTTTGATACGTTTTTTTTAGAATATTGGGATAATAATTTTAGTTTTCTTAAAGTTCTGTTAAAGTGAGTTTTAAGTGTAACTTATTAAGGATATATGCGTCTTATAAGTGAAATTAAAATTCATAAAAATGAAATTAAAAGAAACAAATACAAGAGATAAAAAGGACAATAATTCTGGAACTATCTTTCAATCAAAAAGAGCAACTTGGAATTCAAGAAGAAAGTATAACTACAAATATATAACAACCGTATTTTAGTTAGTTAGTTAGTTAGTTAGTTAGTTAGTTAGTTAGTTAGTTAGTTAGTTAGTTTTTAATGGTCGATTGGAGTTAAAAGCATATTGCTTTTGACTCTTTTCGATTTTAAAAAGAATTAGTTTTTTACAGGTATTTTATTGCGCTCAATTTTTCCTTTTTTGAGAGCTTTATATGTTTCATAACAATCTAATATCGCTTCAATCATTTGTAAATCAGATGCTTTTTTAATAAAGTAATCAGAGTAACTGCAATCAGTAAGTAAATCTGTTAATTCTTGTCTATCCATATTTAGATATTCCATCATCACTTCTCTATCAAATTTACCTGCTAACATTTTACGCAAATTGTCTTCTTTTTTTAGCTTCTGAAGCTTTTTTAGCTGCTTTGGCTTCTTCCCAAAAAGATTGTATAAAAAATCCACGGGTTGAAATAAAGCAGCAATAGGAGAGGCGAAA
>JBNMNZ010000275.1:0-3264 GCA_051276605.1 Polaribacter sp.
AAAACAAAATACATTAAAAATTGACCAGATAGAAACATAGAGAATATAGTTTTTTTCTCTAATAATCTTCGAGCTTGAGATTCTTACATAGGCAGTAATCTTAAGTGAGTGTTTAAAAAAGGCTGTTAATCTCTATGAAATAATTTTACTTTTTAGCTACTTCTTATCGATTCCTGTTTTCACAGGAATAACAAAATAATTTTAAAATAAAAAAACCGAACATTTCTGCTCGGTTTTTATCAATTTTATAAGGTTTTGGATTACACTTCGACAAGCTCAGTATAAAAACTTAAAAAAATTTATTTTTTATTTACTACTTTAATATACTTGTCTAAAGCCATTGTCATAGAAGGTGTTTCTGGACTTGGTGCAATAATATCGCATTTTAGACCCGCTTCTGTAACTGCATTCACAGTAGAATTCCCAAAGGCGGCAATTCTTGTGCCATTTTGTTTAAAATTAGGGAAATTATGAAATAACGATTCTATCCCTGAAGGACTAAAGAAGACCAATACATCATAAAAAACATCCTCTAAATCTGACAAATCACTAACGACAGTTCTGTACAAATCAGCTCTTGTCCAACTAATACCTAAAGCATCTAATTCCGTAGGGATTAATGGTTTTAATTTATCCGAAGATGGTAATAGGAATTGTTCTGTTTTATGTTTCTTAATTAACTTAATTAAATCAGGAAACGTTCTGTTGCCAACAAATATTTTACGCTTTCTGTAAACAACATACTTTTGCAAATAATAAGCTACAGCCTCAGATTGACAGAAGTATTTCATACTATCTGGCACTTTAAATCTCATTTCTTCAGCAATTCTAAAAAAGTGGTCTACCGCATTTCTACTTGTTAAAATAATAGCTGTAAACTTCGTTAAGTCAATTTTTTGTCCCCTTACATCTTTTACAGAAATTCCTTCGACATGAATAAAAGATCTAAAATCGATTTTTACTTTTTGTTTATCAGACAAGTCAAAATAAGGCGAAGTTTCTGTCTTTGGAGGTGGTTGTGATACTAAAATCGTTTTCACTTTCATAGGCTTTCGTTTTGTAATTAAAACATCAGTTTAAACAGTGTAAATAGCGGTGCTATTTCGAAGGCGCAAATGTACAATATAAAATAAAATAACTTCTTAAAAACTAGATTTTTATTACTAACTAAGTGAAATACAAATCTCAGAAAAAACAGAAAGGCTGCAAAATAGTACAAATAAATCTGTTTTAGATTTGCGTATTCACTTAAAACAATTGCTATATATAGTAGAAATGAAATAGCATTTAAATAATTAGATTTTGAAACAAGAAAAAAGCGAACTTTTGTTTTTATTAAAAACACCTGTGAAAATAAGTATTCTACTACTTTAAGAAACAAAAAATAAGATAATAGACTTAAGAAAATTGAAAAAAAAGAAGAAAAACCCACCTCATTTGTTCCCAATGTGTACCTCTTAAAATTAAAAACTAATAGCGATATTACAATCACAGAAAAAATAAAAAAAACAATTTGAAAAACATCAAAAAAGCTAGTGTTTTCATCTGATTCTATTTCTACAAAATTTATATTAAAAAACCCATAAAGGCTTCCTTTTAGCCTGCTAGGATTTATTGCTTTTAATAAAACAATACCGAAAAACAAAAACAATAAAACTAATGTAACCCAATGATTGGAAGTTGTAATTTTTTCTAGTGCTTGCAAGTAATTTTCATTTAGTAAGATTAACACAAAATTAGTAATTAAATAATGTATATTTGCTTTCTTACTACATGAAAATTAATTTATGTCAGACGCGTTAGTCATTATTCCTACCTATAACGAAAAAGAGAACATCGAAGTTATCATTAAAGCTACTTTTAAGCAAAAAAAAGCGTTTCATATTTTGGTTGTTGATGATAATTCTCCTGATGGAACCTTTAAGATTGTAGAAAACTTAATTTCTGAATTCCCAAATCGCCTTTTTTTAGAAAAAAGAATAGGCAAAAGCGGCTTAGGAACTGCCTATATTCATGGTTTTAAATGGGCGATTGCAAAAAAATATGACTATATTATAGAAATGGATGCGGATTTTTCTCACAATCCAGAAGATTTAATTCGCCTTTATAATGCTTGTAAAAAAGACGGTAGTGATGTTTCTGTTGGGTCTAGATATGTAAATAACCAAGTAAATGTTGTTAATTGGGATATAAAGAGGTTACTTCTTTCTTATTTTGCTTCAAGATATGTCCGTTTAATAACACGAATTCCCCTTTTTGATACAACTGCAGGTTTCGTTTGTTGGAAAAGAGAGGTGTTAGAAAAAATACAATTAGATAAGATACGGTTTATAGGATACGCTTTTCAAATAGAAATGAAATTTAAAGCTTGGAAACATGGTTTTGGTATAAAAGAAGTTTCTGTTATTTTTACTGACAGAAAATTAGGAACTTCTAAAATGAGCGGAAATATCGTTTTTGAAGCTTTATTTGGAGTGATAAGAATGAGATTAAAAGGCTTGCCAAGATAGATTAACATGAATGAAATTTCTCTTAGAACTACTAATTTAAAAGATGTAAGGTTAGATGTATATCGTAATGATATTAGTTAAATATGAAAATAGATATTTAAGAAGAAAATGGCGAAATTAACTTTAATAAAAAATGCGAAAATCGTAAATGAAAACAACACTTTTTTAGGTGATGTTTTGATTGAAAACGAAATAATAATAAAAATTTCATCAGAAATAAAAGTAACTGAAAACGTTGAGGTTATTGATGCTGAAGGGCAGTTTTTAATTCCTGGATTTATTGATGATCAAGTTCATTTTAGAGAACCTGGCTTAACACACAAAGCAAATATAGCGACAGAAAGTAGAGCTGCTGTTGCTGGTGGAATTACTACTTTTATTGAAATGCCAAATACAGTTCCGCAAGCTACAACCCAAGATTTATTAGAAGATAAATTTAAAATCGCAGCGAATGATTCGTATGCAAACTATTCTTTTATGTTTGGTGGCACAAATGATAATTTAGAGGAGTTATTAAAAACAGATCCTAAAAAAGTAGCCGGAATTAAATTATTTTTAGGTTCTTCTACAGGAAATATGCTAGTCGATAATGAAGAAATTCTAGAGAAAATTTTCTCTTCAACAAAAATGATTATTTCTGTACATTGCGAAGACGAAGCTACTATTAGAAAAAATACCAAAATTTTTACAGATAAATATGGTGATGATATTCCGTTAAAATATCACCCAATTATTAGAAGTGAAGAAGCCTGTT
>JBNMNZ010000276.1:0-3252 GCA_051276605.1 Polaribacter sp.
GATTTTCAGCACCTAAAGAAATAGGTTTTACAGTTATTGTTTGTGTCTTTTTTGTTGTAGGATCTAAAACATCCAATAGCATAAATTTACCTGATTTTCTGTTAAAGTACTTTGCTACATCTTGATTTTTGTCAATAGTTACACCATCAATTTTTGTAATAATCATTCCGGATTTAACATTAAATTTAGCTTTGTCTAAAGGTCCGCCTTTAATTATTTCGTTTATAAGTATACCATCATTATTATTATTCTTATAGCTCATAAAAATACCCAAAGAAGCTGTTGCATCTGCATTAGAAACCTCACTGCCTCTATATCCAGAACCCGCATGAGAAACATTTAATTCTCCTAACATCTCTGATAACATTTCAGAAAATTCGTACGCATTACTGATATAAGGTAGGTATTTTAGATATTCTTTTTTCATTTTGCTCCAGTTGATTCCGTGAAAATCTGGATGATAAAAAATAGCATTTGTACGAATCCAAACATGATCGAACATTGCTTCTCTTTCGGCATATGCGTCTAATTCAATTTCTCCTTTTATTACAACTCCTTTACTTTTTGATGTTTCTGGATTTAATTTAGTGATCTTTCCACCACTTAAAAGATACAGGTTTTTCATTTCAGCATCCCATTCTAGGTTACCAAAACCAGTATCTAATTTCATTAACATTTTAGTTTCTTTGGTACGTAAATCTGTACTCCAAAGGTTAGATTTCCCTTCAAAACTTGCTAAATAATACAATTTATCTCCTTTTTTAGAAAGTACAGCGTCTCCTAATTTTGAGGAATGAATCGTTAATCTTTTCGTTCTTTCCTTCATGTTATCCCAATCAAAAGTGAGTGGTTTTACATCCTTTTTCTTGTCTTTTTTAAGAGTATCTGTTTCTTTTTCAGCTCCTTTATTTTTTTCTTTTTTAGCCTTTTCTTCTTTTTCCTTGCTCTTTTTTTCTACCTCTTTAATAGCTTCCATTAATTTGTAATCTTCATCACTTAAATTAAATTCATCCCAAGCATCCTGTGCAAAAGACATACTATATACATCGCTCTGAGAGCGACCACTTGTAGCATACGATTTTAATCCGTTTCTATTACTGAACCAAATCATTTGTTTACCGCCATTCACCCATTTAGGAGAAGAATCATAATAACCACTTTCATTTAAATTCACTCTTTTAGAACCATCTGCAGCCATCAATAAAACTTCACTATTACTCAGTGTTTTACTCCAATCGACCAAAAGCCATTTACTATCTGGGCTCCAAGTAAAATACTTGTCTCCATCTCTCATGTGAAATAAATCTTTTGGAGTTAAAAGGGTCACTTCTTTTTTAGATTTTACATCTATTATTTTTAACGTTCTTCTGCCTTCAATAAAGGCTATTTTTTTACCATTAGGAGAATATTGAGCTAAGTAATTATCTAGTTTATTATCAATTAATACTTCTTCCTTAATTAGGGTAGCAGCATAAAAGAAAGGTTCTTCTTTTCTAGTTTTTTTAGTTTTAAAAACACTCCACTTTCCATTCCGTTCACTACTATAAATTAATGATTCACCTTTCGGTCCCCAAGAAACAAAACGTTCTCTTTCGGGTGTATTTGTAATTCTTTTTGTGAATGATTTATCAATAGAGGTTACAAAAACTTCACCTCTAGCAATAAAAGCAATTTCTTTACCGTTTGGCGAAATAGACATTTCATTAATACCTCCATTTACAGAAATAAATTTATCTATATTTTCTTTATCTTGAGTAAGAATATGAACGCTAACTTTTTTTGGTTTTTCACCTTCTCGCATTGTGAAGAGCTCACCATCATATCCGAAGGAGAGAATACCATTTCCCATACTTAAAAAACGAACTGGATGTAATTTAAATTTAGTTAATTGCTCAACTTTATTCTGATTTTCTAAAGACAATTTATGCACATTAAAGTTACCATTTCTTTCACTTAAAAAATAAACACTTTTTTCATCTTCACTAAATACAGGCTGTCTATCTTCTGCATGATTAGAAGTAATCATTGTGTGTTCAGCAGTTTTTGTATTGTATGTCCAAAGATCTCTAGTTATAGAAGATGTATGATGTTTTCTCCATTCATTTTCACCCCCTTTTTTATCTTGATACATCATTATTTTTCCATCTCTTGAAAATTTAATTTCTTCAGCAGGAATTGTCAATAATTGACTCACTTTTCCTGTTTTTACAGGAACACTATATAATTCTGATTGTGATCCATGAGGATATTGTCTATGGTTTGCAGCATCTTGTCTTATTGCACCAAAAACCACTTCTTTATCATTTGCAGAAAAGGAATACGGATGTTCATCATTAGAATGAAAAGTTAATCTGGTTGCTTGGCCACCATTCGAATTCATTACATAGATATCAAAATTACCATATCTATTTGATGCAAATGCAATTTTAGAACCATCTTTGTTCCATACAGCTTTGTAATCGTGTGCACTATGATAAGTTAGCTGTTGTGCGTTTCCTCCGTTTGAATTTACTTTGTATATATCACCTTTATAGGTAAATGCAATTTGTGTTCCATCTGGTGAAATAGTCGAATGTCGCAACCATTGAGGATTGCTTTGTCCATATATTGAAATTGAAAATAAGATAAATAATAAGATTAGTTGTTTCATTTGTGAAATTTTTCCTAAATTAATGTTTTGAAATAGTTTGCACCTTTTTAATTTGTTAAAAAAAACTTAATGCAGTTAAAAATAATAATTTAATAATATGATAAAAGATACATTAGTTTTTAAAAATATAGAGGAATTTCGATCTATAATGGGAAAAGAGTTACCAGTAGGAAACTGGTATACAATTACGCAACAAATGATTAACGATTTTGCAAATGCAACTTTAGACAAACAATGGATTCATATTGACGAAAATAGAGCAGAGAAGGAGAGTCCTTTTAAAAGTACCGTTGCTCATGGTTTTATGTCTGTAGCGATGATTTCTAAATTATTAGAAGAATCATTTTCTATTAAAAGTATAAAAATGGGTCTAAACTATGGGTTGAACAAAGTTCGTTTTCCAAATGCTGTGCCTGTAAATAGCCAACTACGAATGCATACCATAGTTAAAGAAATTGATGATTTAGCAAACAACGGAATTAAAGTTACCTTTTCTTGTACTATAGAAATTAAAGGTCAAGAAAAACCTGCTTGTGTTGCAGAATTTATTGCCGCTTTATTCGAATAAAAAAACTGCAAATTGTGCTGCTTTTAAAATTTTG
>JBNMNZ010000277.1:0-3250 GCA_051276605.1 Polaribacter sp.
CTGCCCCCCACATTCCCCAGTCGAAAACTTTTATAAAAATAATATCTAAAACAACATTTAAAACTGCAGGCACCATCATTGCATACATTGCAAACTTTGGTTTACCTTCTGCTCTAATTGTTGGATTACCCATCATTGCAAAAGCTAAAAAGGGAACACCATAAATAATGACATCAAAATACTCAGAAGCAATTGGTAAGATGTTACCTTTTGCACCAAATAGATTTAGGATGGGTACACTATAAATGTTTCCAAGAGTTACAAAAAGTATTGCTAAAATTACGGTTAAAGAAATTTGATTACCAAAAGTCAGAAAAGCTTTTTCAGCGTTTTTAGCACCTAAAGCTCTCGATATGATTGAACTTCCTCCAATTCCAATTCCCATTCCAATAGAAGAAATTAGAAAAGCAATTGGTAACACAACTGTAATTGCTGCAATTGCTAAAACGCCAATCCATTGCCCAACAAAGATTGTGTCAACAATCATATTTAAAGACATCACAAGAATTCCAATTGTAGCAGGAACTGCTTGTTTTATCAGTAATTTACTAATCTTTTGTGTACCTAAATCGTCAGCTAATTCTGTCATAAGATTTCGCAAATATCATCATAAATAGGAAGTTTTTTATAAATCTGTCATCAATAATTTTTATAGGTATGTTAAAATTTTTATGTTTGCCAAAATTCATAAATATGGAAAACGTTTTTACACTAACAATTACAGTTTCTACTGAAGATATAGACAACTTACACCATGTGAATAATTTGGTCTATGTAAAATGGATGGATAAGATTGCAACTTCACATTGGACCTATCTCACAAAAGATAGCCCTTTCCCTGAATATGTTTGGGTTGTAATGAGGCATGAAATTGATTATTTAAAGCAAGCCAGTTTGGGAGACGAAATTATTGTTAAAACTTGGGTAGGAGAGACCAAAGGGATTACTTCAGTTCGGTTAATGGAGTTCTATAAAAAGGATGTTTTATTGGTAAAAGCAAAAACAATTTGGGCAATGTTAGATTCAAAAACCTTTAAGCCTGCAAGAATTAGAGAAAATGTTTTAAAAGTATTACAACCTCCTAAATAAAAGTATCTTTGCACAAAATTTAGATACAAAATGTCAACTTTTTCTTCCTTAGGAATTCATAAAGATTATATACAAGCGATTAACGAATTAGGGATTTCTACACCTTCAGAAATTCAAGAGAAGGCGATACCTGTTTTATTGGAATCTCCAACTGATTTTATTGGATTAGCTCAAACTGGCACAGGAAAAACTGCTGCTTTTGGCCTGCCTGTTTTGCATCATATTGATGCTAGTTCAGATAATATTCAAGCGTTAATTTTATCACCTACAAGAGAGCTCGTTCAGCAAATTAAAAAGCAATTATTTAAATTTACGAAATATACTGAAGATAAAATTTTTATAGAAGCTGTTTTTGGAGGAGAAAAAATTGACCGTCAAATGAATAATCTTAAAAGAACGACTCACATCGTTGTTGCAACTCCTGGTCGATTAATTGATTTGATAGAAAGAGGAAATGTAGATATTAGTCATGTAAAAACGGTGATTTTAGATGAAGCTGATGAAATGCTAAGCATGGGCTTTAAACAAGATTTAAATAGAATCTTAAAGTTTACAACTGAAACTGACAGAAAAACGTGGTTGTTTTCGGCAACCATGCCAGAAGAAATAAAAAGGATTGTAAAGACATATATGGCTTCTAATGCTCCAAGAGTTGAAATTAATAGAAGTTCTTTAGTAAATTCAAATATTCGTCATCATTTTACAAAGACGAGCTTAAAAGAAAAGACAAATGATATTGTTTCTTTTTTAGAAAAAAGACAAGATCAAAGAGGAATTATTTTCTGCAGAACAAAGGCTGGTGCACAGAATTTAGCGACATACTTAATTGAAGAAGGTTTTTCTACGGCTGCTTTAGAAGGAGATATGCAACAAAAAGAACGCGATAAAGTAATGCGTGCTTTTAAGAAAGAGAATTTACAGTACTTAGTTTCGACAGATGTTTCTGCACGTGGAATTGATGTAAGTGGTTTAGAATTTGTAATTCATCATCAATTACCTGAACAATTAGAATACTACACACACAGAAGTGGAAGAACTGCTAGAGCCGGAAAAACAGGTGTTTCAATTGCTTTTATTTTGCCTTCAGAAATCGTGAGAATTCATGAAATTGAGAAAGAATTAAATATTAAGTTTTCTGAAGTTACTGTATAATATTTGTTTAAGAATTACATCTTCCTCTTTTTATGCTAAACTTCAGATTTTATAATACATTCGGTAATTAAATTCATATAAATGGAGATTATTTATTTGATAGATATTTTAGGAACATTTGCTTTTGCGATTAGTGGTGCGTTGGTTGCTTTAGATAAAAAGTTTGATATATTTGGTGTTATCATTATTGCTTTTGTAACCGCTGTTGGTGGTGGCATGTTACGTGATATTTTAATAAATGCACACCCTATAAATTGGATTGGAGATTTAAACTATTTATACACTATTTTTTTGGCTGTAATTTTTACTTTTCTTGTTAAAAGTAAAATTGCCTACTTAAGTAAAACAATGTTTTTGTTTGATACGATTGGTATTAGTGTTTTTACTTTGCTAGGTTTACAAAAAGGACTTTCTTACGAATTGCACCCATTAGTCGCTGTGATTATGGGAATGATTTCTGCTGTTTTTGGAGGTGTTTTGCGCGATGTGCTAACAAATAGAGTTCCCTTAATTTTTGAAAAAGAAATATATGCTTCAGCTTGTTTATCGGGTGGACTTATGTATTTAATTTTAAACCATTTTATGGTTGAGGAAAATATAAATTTTATAATATCGGCATTAGTAGTTGTAATTATTAGAGTTGTTGCTGTGAGGTTTTCTTTGGAGCTTCCTAAAATTAAAGTAGATCTCTTTAAAAAATTCGAATAAAAAAAGCGAAGTATTTAGCTTCGCTTTTGAGATTTTAAAAATTAAAACTTTATTTTACCTCTTTCAATAATTCTTTTATCGAACGTAAGAGTTGTTCATCAATTCCATTATCTATTTTTCCTGGCATATTTTTAACTTTAATCATAGGTTCTGTTTGGTTGTTTTCCATCCATTCACCTGCTTTATTTTTAGCACTTATAGGCACTACACCCCAATAAGATCCATTAGGTAAACTTTCCCATCCAGCAAAACTACAAGTTCCAGGAACTGGCATTCCAACTGTTTTCCCGATTTTTAAATC
>JBNMNZ010000278.1:0-3239 GCA_051276605.1 Polaribacter sp.
TTAAATTACACACAACGTTGTTGTATATGGTTTGTTGCGTGTTTCAAGCAACTAATTTAGTAAATAATTACCGACCAAGAAAGTCCGCGAGGACTTTCGTAAGTAGGCGAAAAACCAGCAATAAATTATATACGGTGTTGGCAGTAGTTTTTTAAAATTCACTAATTTAATTAATAAACTTATTTATTGATTCGTTAGTTTTATTGTAAATATATAATCTGACTTTTTCAGAAGTTTTTTTTATTTCAGTTCCTATATATAAATTAAAGAATGTTAATATTAATAATAGAAAAATACTAATTCCTCCAATTATACCTGCTATTTGGTTTTTAGTTGAAGATAAATATAAACCATATAAAATAAAGCAGACAATAATTATGTTGAATAACCATGATATTATATAAGAGAAACTTTTAGAAAAACTTTCAATTAAACCTTCTATTTTTGTTAAAGACTTTGTTACTGTTTTTAGATTTCCTTTAGTAGTTTCAAGTTCTTCATTAATAATCTCTAATTTAGAGTCGTGATTACCTTTTATAGATATGATTTCTTTTTTGTGAGAGCCTACTATTTTATCTTTTATTCCTTGAACAATATCAAAGACATCTTCATCGGTAAAGTTTTCACCTGATTTTATTGACGTATTATGAGCAAGTTCAACTAACCCTGAATCCCATCTGACTAGCATAAAATCATCTTCACTTATTTTACCACGCTTTTCAAGATTATTTAGTTTGCTAATAAAGCTATTCCAAAATTTATCATCTGAATAAACGACATTGTATGCACTTGATACAACTAAATTAATTGGCATATCAGGAAATGCATTAGGTTTTTTAAACCAAGCAATTGTAGCCATCCACTTTTCATTAGAAACTAAAGGAATTTTTCCTACGACCTTATCGTCTTTAAAGAATTTTATTACCGTTTTTGGTAATGTAGTTCCATGAGTTATAAAAACTGAAAACTCATTGTCAAGAGTATCAATGGTTTTTCCTTTTCTTGATGAATAAATTTGCGAAACTGATTTAACGTCATGCGTTAAATTACGGTGACGATGTGAACGTTTACGTAATTTTTCCTCAAATTTCACTACATCACATTGATACTTAACATCATAATCTATGTTGTTTGATACTTTTATTCCTAAAGCTTCAATGTTATTTTGTACTAAAATTATTTCGCTTTCCAAGCCTGCAATGTCATAACCTCTACTCTTAAGTAATTCTAAAGTTTTTGGATTGAAATCATCATATTTATTCCTAATTAAATCACTTTTCCAAGCTCCCATAACCTTTTTGATTTCATCAATAGTTATGTCAAAAACTTCCACATTTATTTCTACTTCTTTTAGTAAATGAATAAAATCTTTTAAAGAGTCAGCTTTAGATTTACCATTATAACCTAATAATCCAATAAGTAGTGGAGTGTCTAATTTTACTGTTATATTTTTAAGTTTCTTTTTAGAAGCAGTAGTGTCAGCTAATGTAATATAATTGGCTAATAACGCTCCTTTGACAATCGTTTCGAGATGTTTAATAGATTCAGTTTTATCTTCATATATGTTTTTAATAAATGTAGAAGTTAAATATTCTCTATTTTTAATTTTTTTGTCTTCTATATCATATTTTCCGTTTTCAAGAGTGACAACAAAAATTGAAATATGTTTATTAATGAAATCGAAGAACAAAATTTCAGCATCATGAGTTGATAATTCGATATCGTGCTTATTTTTTGTGAAAGAGCAAAAATCATTAATTAATTTTGTTATTGAAATTGTTACTTCTTTTTTTACATCCCTATTTTTATCTATTAATGGAGATATTTTATCAGAAACTTTAAAAAATAATTTATTTTTCCTAATAGCATATCCTCTTTTTAGAATTCTTGTTAGAATAACATCAAATGCGCTTGGAGGAGGATTAAATCCGAAATTTTCTTTAAGTAAATCCTTTAAAATTAAAGGGTCAAAAGAGTCTCCTTCAATTTCGTTTAACGCTAATATTGCATAAGGAATAATTAGGTCTATTTCATCTGTGTTAGCTTTTCTTTTTAAAGATTCTAATATTGCTAAATTTATTAAAGGTGTATTAGATTTCATTCTTTTTCATTCTTTTTTTTTTCGCACAATTGAGTAATTACTGCCAACAATTGTATAAACGTATTGTTGATATATTGCGTATATGTTTTATTGGTTAAAATTAATATTTTATTTTTTTATTATTTGTTGCTCAGTTAGATAGTGAAACTATCTTTGACTAAAACCCCTATCTTATAAACTTTAGCGAACAAGTTTTTTATTCCTGTTATTTGATTTATTGCATTTTTCATCGTTTTTTGTTCAAAAATACAATGAAAGTTTTATTATTTTTTACGGTTTACCATAATTTTATAATAAATTATGCTTTAATTTTTTATTTTAGACAATTTATGATCTGTTTTTGAATCAGAAACGACCTCCTCTTTCATCTTTCCAAAAAAATAAAGTAGGGTTAAGCCATTTATTTTTATGTACCATTCTTCATTATACTGGGCTAAAAAGTCAATTTTGTTGTTAAATGTACTGTTTTTTAGCGCAGTACTTTGTTGTGTTTATTACTTTACAAAGATGTTTATTCTATTTAATTCTTTTCAAAATATTTTTTTCTTAAATATACTCACATTTATAAGAATAAATCGTCTTCGCTAAACTTTAATTATAAAGGTGACTTTCCGCAAATAGTTTCAGAACTAAAACATAAAGCCTATTATGTTTTAGGTTTCTAAAGACAAATAATAATCTGCCAAATCAAAACCGTTTTTAAATTCGGTTTGCTCTAATATTTGGCTAACTGCAATTTTATAGCCTATTGTTTGAAGTTCTTTTGCTTTATCATTCCAGTTGTTAAATTCTCCTTTATCAGGAAAAGCAATGCAATTTCTATTTTTGATAGGTTTTAGTAATTCTAATTTAAAGTTGCTTTTGCTACCAGTTGCAAGCCAAATGTATTGAGGTAAATAAATACTCATAATAACTGCGGTTTTTTCGCTTTCTACAATTGCAATCTCTTTTTGATAGTCTTCATTAATCAGGTGCAAACCAAACAAACATTGATTGAGTTTAAAATCAGGCTCTTTAATAGCGTTATGTAACCAGTTTATGTGATTGTAAGGTTCTTTTTTTCGTTTGCCTGTATGCTTGTTGTAAAGCATTATTTTTGCACCTCGTATTTGCACTCTCTCATCTATTTGCCAAAAGA
>JBNMNZ010000279.1:0-3233 GCA_051276605.1 Polaribacter sp.
CTTTTTTTCTATTAAAAGAGTCTGAATAATTACCCGTTCTTTTAAGGTTAATCTTCTATGTTTTTTTACTTCCATTTTACAAATCTATAAATTTAGATTTGTTGCGTTAAGTTATTGAATTCAAGTTTCTGACTGAATATTACACCTAACGTGTTTGTACAAGATTAGTTGCTGTGTTTAAGCAATAAAGTTAGTAAATAATTATAGACAAAGAAAATCCGCGAGGATTTTCGTAAGTAAGCAAAAAGCAAGCAATTAATTTTGTACGGTGTTGTGTGTAGTTTTTTTTATCAATAATTCTTTCAAAAATATCTTTTTCACAAGGAGAAGGAGCATTATTTAAAACTAGCTTATTTTTTAATTCAATATTACATATCTATGAATTTATTTAAAATTGAATGCACTTGCTAATGAAGATTTAATTCCTGTTGATAGAAAAAATGAGTTTTACAATCTTATTAGCAAGTACTTTAGATACGGCATCTCCTCCCTCAGCAGTTAAATGCTGATTCTTTGTTTTAGTATCCTCAAAATAATTAGGATTTCTAGTTAATGAAGGCTCGAGATTTAGGTTTACAAAAGGAATATTAAGTTGTTTGCAAAAAGAATCTAACTGCATATTACGCTTTTTTTGATCTGCAAAGTGTTTATAATACATGGGAGATTCGTAAATCAGAACCTTGATGCCTTTGGATTGACAATCTTTAATTAGTTTTTTAACAATCGGCAATACTGTTAAGTCTACTGGGGTGTCAGGAAATGGATTCCAGCCATTGCTATATTGATTCAATAGACTATCTGAAATTGGGAATAAGTTACTTTTTGTAAATCCTTTTAATTGCTCTTTTTCGGAGGGAAATAAACCTTTATATAATCGACTTGGCGCATACTCAATTAAAGAATAATTTCTTGTGAATGGATTGAATAAATCAATAAATGCATCTTTATTATGATAGACTTCACTTGGAAAGTCTATCAATTTTGTATTTGACCAAGGGATAAAACGAGGAGGGTCATTCTGCCATCTTTTATATCTGATAGAATCAAGTTTTGTTCTTGCAGTGGATAGGGCTGATTTGAAAGAATGTGTTTCTAAGACCACCAATTCAGGATTTAAATAGTCCCAAGAATTTGAAAAAAACCAAGAAAGTTGTGCGATACTAGCACCTCCAAACCCAAAAAAATGAGATGATTTTTCAGTTATAGAGTCTATCATAATTTGGTTCATATAATAAGATTGTGAGTTTCCAGAAAATATAATTTTTGCTGTATTCACCGAATCTCTTTTTACCAATGAACGCCACATGAGTTCGGGTCTTGAACTAACCTCGTTATGATCGTCGAATACACCGCTCAGATTACACAAAAAAAGTATAAACACTAAAGTAAATAACCCGAGAGCAATATCATTTAAAAACAGTTTAAAATCAGTTTTATTATCTGGTCTAAAATTCTTCATAAATAAATTGTTCTTGCTTGTTTTCATCATTTTTATTTACTTTAGTACCAATTCTTCCACTGTGAAAACCAAAAAAAAGGATACTTAGGGCGAGGGCTAGGCTAATAGTCCATCTGTTTAATCCATTGCCAGTATAAAAAGATTTAATTCGCTCTTTATGATATTCTTGATAGTACTCAACACTAAAAACAATGAGTATAAATAGTAGTCCAAACATTATCTCATATTTATTCAAACCTATCTGAAATTGATTCGTAAGGTCTTTGACATTCCACAGTGAGAGCTCCCAACGCGATAACCCCTGGAATATAGCTTTGGCTTGTTCAAAGTTTTTACTTCTAAAAAAAATGAGCGATAGACCGACGAACGTGTGAGCCAAAATACGTGTTGTAGAAATCAATAGTAAATTTCCTGTTTCTAAAGCTTTATCAATAACTGGGTCAAAAAGTATAATTAAGATACCATTCAAGATACCCCAAAGAAGAAAATTCCAGCCAGAGCCATGCCAAAGACCTGCCAAACCAAAAACAATAAGAACATTCAGCATCTTTCTTGATGCTGTTTTTGGGCGTTTGAGCTGAAAATAAACATAATCGCGAAACCATTTATGAATTGTGATATGCCACCGTTGATAAAGTGTTTTAATGTTTTTTGCTAACAAAGGGCGCGTAAAGTTTTCACTTAGCTTGAATCCTAATAACTGAGCACTACCAATTGCCATATCACAATAACCAGAGAAATCACAGTACAATTGAATGACAAAAAAGACAATAACCAATATGGTGGTTAAACCGGTCAACTGTTCAGGGTTTGAATAGCCCTCATTTACATAAAAAGCCAACCTATTTGCAATTACAATTTTTTTAAAAGCCCCCCATAATATCCTTAGAATTGCTTTTTTTGCTGCTTGAACTTCAAAAGAGTGAATTTTTTCAAATTGTGGAATTAAATCTTTAGCACGTTCAATTGGTCCCGCTAACAATTGAGGAAAAAATGCGATATAGGTAAAGAAAACAAAGGGATCTTTGGTGGATGTGATTTCTTTTCTATAAACGTCAATAGTGTAGCTCATTGTCTGGAACGTATAAAAACTAATACCAACAGGGAGTACCCAGTTAAGATACAGAAGATCATGATTTACGCCCATAGAATTTAGGGCTAATTTAGCAGATTCAATAAAAAAATTATGATATTTAAAGATTGATAAAAATCCTAGATTTATAAAAACACTAAGAAACAAAAGCCATTTTCGTTTCTTGATATTTATTGAGGTATCTAATTTTAGTCCTATAATATAATCAATAATAGAGCTAAAGACTATGATTCCAAGAAATCTCCAATCCCAACTAGCATAAAAAAGATAACTTACTATTAATAGGCTAATATTTCTTAATCTGAGTCGGTCTGGTCGGTTTAAGATGGTCCAGTATATTAGAAAGTATCCGCTAAATGCAAGCCAAAAAAATAAATTTACAAAACCCATTTCTTTTATTTCTGGTAAATGTATAGTTTATGTCTTAAATAATCAGTATTTTCACAAAAATTGTTAAACATTGGTTAGATTTTTTTTTATCTTATTTTTTATACTTTTTTTTGGACCTCTTTCTTGGGTGCTTCCAGAAATATATTTAACCATACTTGTTTTAGGTACTGGAATTCCTCATATATTACTAGGAGCTAAAAATTCTCAAAGAGGCCTTTCCTCTTCTTTTCGTGTGTATTGGAAAAAAGTTATTATAATGATACTTATTCCAATGAGTTTGATTTTTGGCCT
>JBNMNZ010000280.1:0-3209 GCA_051276605.1 Polaribacter sp.
TAATTGACGGTGTTTTTACAATTGCAAATCGTTTATATGATTTAGCTTTTGAAGAAATTGCTACAATTGACAAATACCATGAGGATGTTAAAACGTATAACGTAACTGATACAAGTGGAAAGTTTGTTGCTGTTTTTTATGCAGATTTTCATCCGAGGAAAGGGAAGAGAAATGGTGCGTGGATGACTTCTTATAAATCGCAACAGATTAAAAATAAAATTAACGAAAGACCTCATATTTCAATCGTTTGTAATTTCACAAAACCAACCGAAACGAAACCATCACTTTTAACTTTTAATGAAGTTACAACCTTGTTTCACGAGTTTGGCCACGCATTGCATGGTATGTTAGCAGATACAATTTATAAAAGCTTATCAGGAACTTCTGTTTCTTGGGATTTTGTAGAATTACCAAGTCAGGTTCTAGAAAATTGGTGCTTTGAAAAAGAAGCATTAGAATTGTTTGCAAAACATTATGAGACCGGAGAAACAATTCCTATGAAATACGTAGAGAAAATTAAAGAATCTGCAAGTTTTCATGAAGGAATGCAAACTTTACGTCAATTGAGTTTTGGCCTTTTAGATATGCAATGGCATGGTCAGAATCCAACTAAAATAACTTCTGTAAAAGAGTTTGAAAACAGCGCTTTTTCGGACACAAAATTATATCCTGATGTTGCTGAGAATTGTATGAGTACGGCCTTTTCTCATATTTTTCAAGGAGGATATTCAGCTGGATATTACTCGTATAAATGGGCAGAAGTTTTAGATGCGGATGCTTTTGAATATTTTTTAGAAGAAGGAATTTTCAATAAAGAAGTGGCAACAAAATTCAAAGAAAATGTACTTTCTAAAGGAGGAACAGAAAAACCGATGGAACTATACAAGCGTTTTAGAGGAAAGGAACCAAAACCAGATGCTTTACTAAAAAGAGCTGGTTTGTTATAAAATAATTACCAAATTTAATTTTTAAATCGATTTTTTAATGGTTATTTTTAACTCATGAAAAATAGATTTTTATTTATTTGTCTTTTTATAACTTCTTTTTGTTTTGCTCAAAAAACTATAAAAGGAACCGTTTACGAAGTTAGTGGTCCTTTAGAAGGTGTTGCTGTATATCTAAACAACTCCATGCTTGGCACGACAACAAATACTGACGGCACCTTTTCTTTTCCTGTAAAAGAGGGGGAATACGACTTAATCATTTCTTATTTAGGTTATAAAAAAATAAATTATCCCTTAAATACATCCACTTATAAGAAACCTTTGGTTTTTGCTTTGGTAGAGGAAGAAAATATTTTAGATGAAATTATCATCAAAAAAACAGTGTATGATGACAAATGGAAATACAATCTTTCTACTTTTAAAAGAGCATTTATAGGAAGAACTGAAATGGCAGAAGGATGTGAAATTTTAAATCCAAAGGTGATTTATTTTAATTTTGATGCAAAAAATAATATCCTTACTGCTTTTGCAAGAAAACCCCTAGAAATAAGGCATCGGAGTTTAGGTTATAAAATTATTTATGAATTAGAAGAATTTGTAATTCATAAAAATCAAGTTACCTATTTAGGATATTCGAGGTATAAAAATTCAAAAGGAAATAAAAGAAAACAGCGCAAATGGCAAAAAAATAGGCTTAAAACCTATTCGGGTTCTTTTACCCATTTTTATCAAACTTTGTTAAAAAAAACTACGTATGCAGAAGGCTTTCTAATACACCTTTTTAAACGAGTTCCAAACCCAGACAGACCCAGTGAAAAAGAAATAAAAAGAGCAAGGCAATTAATAAGGCTCAGTGGTTCTCAGATAAATTTTTCAATAAAAATTGAAGCTCCTAAAACAATGTTAGATTCTGCTATCATCACGCTACGAAAAATAAAATTACCAAAATTTAAAGACCAAATTTACAAGACAAAAGCCCCTATAAATGATATTATCTCCAAAAAATTAAATACTACTTATTTAACTTTTAAGGATAATATTTTAGTAGTGTACACCAAAGAGAAAGAAGAAAAAGGTTACATATTAAGAAATGTATTTAGTAAAATGCGAAAAGCCTATCCTCAATCATCATCTATTATTAGCCAGAGAACCCCAACACCAATAGATCAAAAAGGAATTTTAGTACGTCCTTTAGATGTTTTTTACGAAGGCTATTGGTCCTATGAAAAATTTGCCAATTCTTTGCCTTTAGATTATGTTCCCCCTATTAATATGCAGTAAATCAATAATAACCTTCCGTCAACTTTTTACTAAAACCAACACGGATTACTGAAGACTATTTTTACTTTCTATCCATTTACTCATGTATTTTGTGGCTTGTAAGCTCTGATGCTGTATCAAACTTCCTAAAAAATTATGAGTTCTATGTTGTTCTAAATTATCTTGAATTTCAGTTATTTGATGGATAAAAGGAGCGCTTAATTTTTCTTTATCATATCGATGATTGATGATCTCTACGCCTGTTTTTTGTGCATTTACCCAAGTTGCTTTATTTCTATAGATTTCTGCCGACAAAAAGGCAAAATCAGAAAAATCATCTTCTATAAATCCATTCCAAGGAAAATTTCCACACATTCCTTCTGCCCCAATAGTAGTTGTTACACTTGGCGTTCCACAAATCATTGCTTCAGTTAATTTGCCTTTTATACCTGCTCCAAATCTTAAGGGCGCTAAAACAACTCTTGCGTTGCTCACAACTTCATGTGCATTTTTGGCAAAACCTTTTATTATAAAGCCTTCTTTCTTATTGTGTAATTGCTGTATTTGAGGATTCAGATATGCACCATAAATATGGATTTCTACTTTTGGAAGAAACTTTCTAATTTCGCTCCAAACTTCCTTTTTTAGAGTGATAACAGCATCAATATTTGGCTTATGAAAGAAATTACCAATAAAAATAAAGTGTTCTCTTTCTTCAAAAGGCTTCCATTTTTCAACTTGGCTTTCATCAATTTTATCTAATAAAAAAGGTAAATAATAGAGAATTCTTTCATCAATTTTGAAAATATTTTTTAATAAATCCATTTCAAAAGTTGAGATGATTAAAGATACATCACATCTTAAAATAGATGCTATCTCTCTTTTTGCATCCTCTGATTTCAACAGCGCATCTGTTGTAAATTTTTCTCCTTTTTTTAATTGTTGATGTCTTGTTTTTCGCAAGAAATGTAAATCCTCCGTATCTAAAATCCGAATAGCATTTGG
>JBNMNZ010000281.1:0-3190 GCA_051276605.1 Polaribacter sp.
TAACATTGATACAGTAAATTTATGTGCTGAGCTTGGTATTAGTGGATAATAGTTTAGTGGTTTATTCCATGAAGTTTTGTCTCTTATTATGTACTTCACAACTGCCTGTTTTCGTCTATCCATTTTAGTTTTTTACGTTTTTTTGGTATTCCATTAATTAATTTTCTCTACATAACATCGTCATATTTATTCTTTTTATTTTTTTTATCCTGAGTGGTGGTGGTGATAACTCTCTTTTTAGTTAATCTCTTATCTGATTTCCATAGATCATCAATCTGTTTAGTAATATCAACTACTTTAACATTATAATCTACTTCAGATGAGGTATTAAAAAAAAAGTGTAACATTTTAATGTTTAAGAGATAATAATTTTTACGTAACTTAATTTTTATTTAACAAATATTATTTAGTTCTTGTTGAGTGATATTTTCTCTTGCATTTAACATTGTTTTTCTTGCTGTATAATATCCATTACAGAATTTTTTATCTGATCTAATTTTAACAGGTACAAAATCCCCTTTTTCTACTTTACATTCAACGATTGTTCCATTTTCTACTTGTCCAAGGGTTAACATAAGTTTTTCAGGGGTTGTTCCGAACATTTTGTTTTTACCCTTCGAATATACAAATAGGTCGTAATTATTTTCCTTGTTTTTTTCTACACAGAAATCGATTGTATGATGACCAGGTGGTTTCCATTTAAAAAGGTCATCCTGTTGTTTATATTTTAAAGGTTCATCCATAGGGTAAAAAACTATACCATCCGATTTAATCTGTTTATCTTTAATCTCTTTAAAAAGATTACCTACTTGATTAAGTTTATAAAACTTTTTTAGGTTTATACTAAATTGGCATTTATCATTATAAGAGTAAAATTCTTGTAAAAATTTATTGCATGTATCCCATCTTGTAAACCAATTCTGTTTTTTATAATTATCTCCGTTTATAACAATAGTGTCATGTATAACAAATCTCCCATCCATGAGTTCTCCGTCTAAAAGAATGTCTTTAGAACACATAAAATTTTGTGATACAATGTAGAAATCCAAATTCCTGTCTACGAGAACACAAATTGTAATTTTAAAACTTTTTTTGCTTGAAAAATTAGAAGGTATTTTAGTATAATAAAGAAAGTATCTTTCTCCATCTAATTTTGCACATACAACATAATTATTATTCTTGAGTGTGTAAAAATCTTTCCTTTCTATTGAAACTGGTTGAGGTCCAGGAAATAATATATCATTTATAGATTCTTCCCAGAATGAACACACTTTTTGTCTTAGAAAATTTATAGCTTTCTCTGAAGTTATTTTCAGAACTTTATTTTCAATTCCTTCTAATAAAATTTCTTTGTAATCCCATGATGGTTTCTCAAAGTCTGTCATTTTAAGTTCCTTGTTTATAATTTTTTAGTTTAACTCTTTAAATGTTATATTTCTTAATGAATTAAAATTTTTAAATTTTTTTAAATTTCTAATTAATTTTTTTCCTTTTTTATTTATGCGTTTAATCTAGCTTTTAAAATGCAAGCTTCATAATCTTCCTGTACAACCTTTATGTTTTTTTTCAATTTTTTCAAAAGAATATCTAATTTTTTCATATGTTTTATAATATTTGTTATTGTCTGATATACCTGTTTAGCTTCTTTGTTAATCTCTCTTTTAGTCATATTAAAAGACCTTTTTGGTATATTAGCTTTATTCGAAACCAAATCATTCATCTGATCTTGAATAAGTGAGTATTCTTTTTGGTTAAATTCATAATTATAATTAGCTTCCATTTTTAAATTGTAAACCTCTTTTATTTTTAAATCCAACATACGTAGATGGTTTATTATGATTTCTATGTGTTCACAATCCTCATTTTCGAATATATTAAAAATGTTTAAATTTTCTAAATCACGTACTGAACCAATTGTAGTATCTGACATGTTTTTTAATAACATAATTTATTTTTAATTTAAAAAATTAAGAATAACATAATTAATGATGGAAGCTAAAGTTGCACAGTTTTTAAAGAAAAATTTTGATGAAGAAAAATTGAAAGGACCTTCCAGTTTAAAAGTTTTATTTGAAAAAGCATTTATTACTTACACTGGTATATCTTTAGATGAATACAAAGAGAAAAGATTTGATTGTGTAAAAGAAAAACAGATGAGGGAATTTATGCATTATTTTTTAAGGATTTACACTTAATCTTGTAAGACATTCTACATTTACATTATTTGTTAGATTGTAATGAATAAACCTTTCCATTATCTTTACTTTACCTGAACAAGAAACCCCAGTTTTTACATAATCATCAAGTATTAATTTTAACTCTTTAACTTTGTCTAAGTTTATACCTGCATTTCTTATTGCTGATAAAATTTTTACAGACTGTTCTATCCTCTGTTCTGTAGTACGTCCAGAAGTTTTGTTTTTTACACGCTTAATTTTTTTATTATTAACCATTAACTCTTATTGTTTTTATTGTTTAAATCAATTTAAAAAAAGTAAATGTTCATTAAAACAATTAATAATTACAAACCAGTCATCAAAGAGGGTTTGGAGATTTACTATGACGAAGAAAACGGAAAACCTTTAGTGGTTTTGTTTGATGAATACAAATTGAAAGAATGTGTAATTTAATTAAAATCGAAATTTAGTTCAGGATTGAACTTTATTAATTTCAAGATTAAGTTAATTTTTAAATATCACCTACAACTTGTGTCTCGAGACACAAAAATTTAGATCCAAGGACTTCCTGAGTTCACACTGCGCGGGTAGCTCGACATAATACTGGCTAGAGGTACGTATCGTCCGCTAACTCCAAAAGCTGTTTTGCGTCTGCTTACACGGCGTTTGGTTCTGCGAGTTTTGCGTTTAACTGTTTTGCGTGATTTCTTTTTTTTAGCTAGACGAGCTTTTTTGCGTTTGTGGATTTTCATAGCTCTTTTGATTTGTTTTTTAAGAACTTTTTCGCTTTTGTATACACGTTTACTTCCCCGTTTTACGGTAGCTTTTACACCGTATTTCTTAGCTTGCTTTCTCAAAGCTTTGCTTGGTTTTTTAACTACTTTACGGGTAGTTTTTCGTGATGTTTTGCGTCGTCTTACAACTTTTTTCTTTCCGAATAACGATTCTAAGAAACTTTTTGCCATTTTGCTTTTGTTATAGTTATGCACAATAAAATAAATTTGAAATAAATT
>JBNMNZ010000282.1:0-3183 GCA_051276605.1 Polaribacter sp.
CTGCTGCAGAATGTGGTTATGAAACAATCATGATTAACTGTAATCCTGAAACGGTTTCTACAGATTTTGATACTGCTGATAAATTATATTTTGAACCTGTTTTTTGGGAACATATTTATGATATTATTCGTCATGAAAAACCAGAAGGAGTTATTGTACAATTAGGAGGACAAACGGCATTAAAGTTAGCCGAAAAATTAACGAAGTACGGCATTAAAATAATTGGTACTTCTTTTGAAGCACTAGATTTAGCAGAAGATAGAGGTAGTTTTTCAACCTTATTAAAAGACAATAATATTCCATATCCAGAATTCGGAATTGCAGAAACTGCAGATGAAGCTCTGGTTTTAGCAGATGAATTAGATTTTCCAATTTTAGTTAGACCTTCTTATGTTTTAGGAGGACAAGGAATGAAAATTGTGATTAACAAAGAAGAATTAGTTGAGCATGTTGTCGATTTATTAGGTAGAATGCCTGGGAATAAATTATTATTAGATCATTATTTAGATGGCGCAATTGAAGCTGAAGCAGATGCAATTTGTGATGCTGATGGTAATGTTTACATTATAGGAATTATGGAACATATAGAGCCTTGTGGAATTCATTCAGGAGATTCTAACGCGATGTTACCCGTATTTAATCTAGGTGATTTAGTCATGCAGCAAATTATAGATCATACACATACCATTGCAAGAGAATTAAAAACGGTTGGATTGATCAATGTTCAGTTTGCGATTAAACATGATATTGTATATATTATTGAAGCAAATCCTAGAGCATCTAGAACAGTGCCTTTTATTGCAAAAGCATACAAAGAACCATATGTAAATTATGCGACGAAAGTTATGTTAGGTCATAATAAAGTAACAGACTTTAATTTCAATCCGCAATTAGAAGGGTATGCAATTAAGCAACCTGTTTTCTCATTTAACAAGTTTCCAAATGTTGATAAGAAATTAGGACCTGAAATGAAATCTACTGGAGAAAGTATTTTATTTATAGATAGTTTAAAAGACGATCAATTTTATGATTTATATGCTAGACGTAAGATGTATTTAAGTAAGTAAAACTTCTCTTCAATATAATAAAAAAAGCATCCATATGGGTGCTTTTTTTATTGTATAGAATAAACAGACAATTTATTATCAGTTTTGCGGTCATTGATAAAATTATAAATATATGGCAATACTCAACTTAGAATATTGTTACAATCTAAAACTTCAGATGAAATAATTATACCTAAAAATAAGGCTGCGGAATTTAAACAATGGTTAAGTATGTGTTTTTTTTGTTAATAAAAGGGCAAAACTGTATTACGTTTCAATTTCTTTCAATACTTTTTTTTCTTTTTTAATCAGTTTTATTCCCTTTTATAGAGGTTCATAGTTTGTAAAACTTTTTATTTCACTTACTTTACAAAAGAAATATAAAACGAACGATTATGAAAAATAATTTAAAATTTAAAAATCATTTTTTAATATTATTACTTCCTATTTTATGTAGTGCCTGTTTAACAAATGTTGAAGAACAAATTATAGATGATGGAGGTTTTTTTCCTTGCGAAACGATTACGTATACTTTACGTGTAAAACCTATAATAGATAATAATTGTGTTCAATGTCATAGTTCAGGAGGTAATTTCCCCAATTTAACGACCTATAATGGTATCAGTGCAAACGCTAGTATTGTAAAAGCAGAAGTATCTAGTAGAAGAATGCCACAAGAAAGCTCAATAACTAATGATGAAATTAATGCGATTAGCTGTTGGGTTGATAATGGAGCATTAAATAACTAATATTAGAAATTATGAAGATTAAAAAAATCATCATTGGAATTCTTGTTTTAGGAATTATTGGAGTTTTTATTGCCTATAAAATGTATAACAAACCACATGTAAATGTTGAAGAAGCATCCGCTGATATTTCTATTACTGCAGATAAAATTTTAAACGATTTTTCTTCGGATGAAAATTCAGCAAATTTAAAATATTTAGATAAAATTATTGAAGTAAAAGGAGTTGTTTCTGAAATAAATATTGAAAAAGGAATTATTACTATAGAAACAAATGACGATTTTGGCAGTGTACTTTGTCACTTATCCGAAGAGGCTAGTAGAAAAATTAGTGGATTACAAGAAGGACAAATAATTGTGGTAAAAGGAATTTGCACAGGTTTTTTAATGGACGTAATTCTAGTGAAATGCGAATTTATTAATCAATAAAATCAATCAACGATGAAAACTCTAATAACATTTTTTTGCTGTTTTATATTTGTAACAGTATGTAATAGTCAAGAAAGATATTTAACTAAAAATGGCGCCATTACTTTTTATTCAAAAATGCCATTAGAAGATATTACAGCAGATAACAATCAAGTTTTAAGTATTATTGATACTTCTTCTGGAAAAATGGCAATTTCTATTTTAATGAAATCATTTATGTTTAAGAAAGCATTAATGCAAGAACATTTTAATGAGAATTATGTAGAGTCAGATAAGTTTCCAAAAGCAACTTTTAAAGGAAGTATTTTAAATTTTGATGCAATTAAACAAGCAGCAATAAAAGCGCAAGTAAAAGGTGTTTTAACAATCCATGGAATTTCAAAAGAAATGACGATAGATGCAAATTTCACAAAAACAAAAGAAACGATACAAGTAAATGGAAATTTTTTTATTGAAATGGATGATTTTGATATTGAGATTCCTGCTGTAGTTGCCAAAAAAATTGCCACAAAAATAAAAGTGAGTTTTAATTTTAATCACAAACCTTACAAGAAATAATATTATGAAAAAGTTACTTCTAGCCATTTTTTTAATTTCAATAAGTTCTCACATCTTTTCTCAGGATGATTTGTTAGATGTTTTAGAGAATGAAACAACCGAAAATAAAGCAGCAGATATTGTTACTGCAACTTTTAAAGGAACACGAATTATAAACGGGCATTCAATTCAAAACAGGAAAGACAAAGAGTTAGAGTTTATTATCTCTCATAGATTCGGAAGAATAAACTTAGGTTTTGATGAGCTTTTTGGCTTGGATCAATCTAACATTCGTTTCTCTTTAGAATATGGTTTAAATGATAATTTAACGGCAGGTTTTGGAAGAAGTAGTTTTGAGAAAACGTACGATAGCTTTTTAAAATATAGTTGGATAAAACAAAAAACCGGAGAAAACTCATTTCCTTT
>JBNMNZ010000283.1:0-3172 GCA_051276605.1 Polaribacter sp.
ATCAATTTATTCGGATTTGTAGGATCCATAATTAAATCTGCAGTTCCAGATTTTATATTTGTAAATAAAATTTGTTTCCAAGTTTTACCACCATCCACAGTTTTGTAAACCCCACGTTCTTTGTGTTCTCCCCAAGGAGAGCCTATGGCACCAACATAAACAATATCTGGGTTTGTAGGATTAATAATAACTCTATGAATATGTCTAGTTTTTTCTAAACCCATAGATTTCCAGGTTTTCCCAGCATCTAAAGATTTATAAATCCCGAAACCACCATTTAAACTATTCCTTGGATTTCCTTCACCTGTTCCTGCCCAAATTACACTTGGGTTTGATTGCTGAATCGCAATTGCACCTATTGAGGCTGTGAGTTCTTTTTCGAAAATTGGCTGCCATTTAATTCCACCAGAAGTAGATTTCCAGATTCCACCAGAAGCAGTTCCAACATACATGGTTTCAGGGTTGGATTCAACAACATCAATAGAAGTTACACGTCCAGACATTCCTCCGGGACCAATATTTCTTGGTTTCATGTTTTTTAGCATATCTATAGAAAACTCTTGTGAAAAGAGTAGGGAAGTAGCACATAAAAAAAGGAAAGTAAATAATTTTTTCATTGAGTTTGTTTTTATTGATAAAGGTGAACAAGATACAAAAATTGAAAACGTTCTATGAAAGTGGCCTAAAAACTTTAACAAATTTAGTTTCAATATATAATTTTGAATTATGCAATAGTTTAAACTAAACGTACTTTTTATTTTTAAACGCTTAAACTTTGATTATTTTTATAAAAATTTAATAAGATGAATCAGCAAAAAGAGTTCTTTGAGTATATCGCGAATGGTTATAAAACCAAAGGTGATTTTATAGAACTCGGAGCAGCAATGTTAGGAGAAGAAACCGTTACAAATGCGATTATAAAAGTGCCTTTAAATACCCTTAACAGACATGGTTTAATCGCTGGTGCAACAGGAACAGGAAAAACAAAAACGCTGCAGGTTTTAGCTGAAAACTTATCAGAAAAAGGAATTCCTGTTTTATTAATGGATATTAAAGGAGATTTATCTGGTTTAGCAGCTCCAAGTCCAGGACATCCGAAAATTGATGAACGTCATGCAAAAATTGGTTTCCCTTTTGAAGCGAAGAAATTTCCAATAGAAGTTCTAACAATTTCAGAGCAAAAAGGAACAAGAATGCGTGCAACAGTATCAGAATTTGGTCCCGTTTTATTATCAAAAATTTTAGAGTTAACGGAAACACAATCAGGTATTTTAGCAATCATTTTTAAATATTGTGATGACAATAAATTACCTTTATTAGATATAAAAGACTTTAAAAAAATTCTTCAATTTATAACGCAAGAAGGTAAAGAAGAAATTCAAGCAGAATATGGTAGAATTTCTACAGCAAGTACAGGAGCAATTTTGCGTAAGATTATACAAATAGAACAACAAGGAGGAGATTTGTTTTTTGGTGAAAAATCTTTTGATGTTGAAGATTTAACTAGAATTGATGAAAATGGAAGAGGAATTATTTCTGTTTTACGTTTAACCGATATTCAAGATAAACCAAAATTATTTTCAACATTTATGTTACAGTTGCTAGCAGAAGTGTATGAAACCTTTCCAGAGCAAGGAGATAGTGAAAGACCAGAATTGATTATATTTATTGATGAAGCCCATTTAGTTTTTGAAGAAGCCACAAAAGCATTATTAAATCAGATAGAAAGTATTGTAAAATTAATACGCTCTAAAGGAATTGGTTTGTATTTTGTAACTCAAAACCCTAAAGATATACCAGAAGATATTTTAGCTCAATTAGGGTTAAAAATACAACATGCTTTAAGAGCTTTTACGGCAAAAGATAGAAAAGCTATTAAGTTGGCTGCAGAAAATTATCCTTCATCTGAATATTATAATACGAAAGAAGTGTTAACACAATTAGGAATTGGAGAAGCACTTGTATCCGTTTTAAATGAAAAAGGAATTCCTACTCCTCTAGCTAGAACGATGCTACGTGCGCCAATGAGTAGAATGGATGTGTTAACAAACAAAGAATTAAATAGTGTTATAGATAACTCAAGATTAACACATAAATACAATCAAGAATTAGATAGAGAAAGTGCTTACGAATTGTTAAATAATAAAATAGAAAAGATTAATTTAGCAGAAGAAACAGCAATTAAAAGTGTTGCAGAACAAAAAAAAAGAGAAAGAAATAAAAAAACAGCTACAAAATCTTATTCTAGAAGAAGCACCAGACAAAACCCAATTGTAAAAGTTTTAACAAGTGCCACTTTTATTAGAGCCGTTTTTGGAATTTTAAAAAAGATAATTAAATAACAAAATTGAAAATTAAACGTTTAAAGAACGTACAAAACAAAAAAGAATGATCAAAAAGAAGTCCTTATCTGTAATTGTAATTATTTTTTCATTATTAATTACCAGTTGTAATAAAAATAATAAGTTTAAAATTGAAAAAGAGAGAGTAGGTTTAATTTCTACTTTAACGACCGTAAAAGATTTAGAAACTATTTTTAAAAATGATTCTCTTGTTAAGAATTTAAGCGAAGGAGCTTTAGGAAATAATTATTTTCAAGATGATGATGAATATTTAGTTTTTGAAAAAGGAGGTAAACATCTATTAACAATTGTACCTAAAGAACAGTTAGATTCTACATCAACTATAAAAAGTATTGAGATTCATGACAATCGCTTTAAAACAGCATTAGGGTTAAGTTTAGAGTCTAATTTTTCTGAAATAAATGTAAGTAATCGTATTCGCCCAGAATCTACTTTACAGTCTGTTACCCTTTTTTTAGATGAATTAAATGCAACAATTACAATTGATAAAGAAGAACTAGGAATTAAAGATATTATTACTCAAAAAATATCTTTAGAGCAAATCCCGGATTTGGCAAAAATAAAATCGTTTATTGTTTGGTTTAATTAGGGCGAATCACGTTAAAAAAAACGTGACCGCGCTTTACATTATATCTTTTTAGTTTAAAAAACTAAAAAGGATGCCATTTCAATCGCTTAGGTAAAATCAGTATGAAAAAAAAATACTTTATTCAAAATAAACCGTTTGTTGTACCCACAGCAGATGGAAAATTAATTGAAGAGCACTTTGGCAATGCTACTGATCAAAATTCGAAAATAAGTATTGCACA
>JBNMNZ010000284.1:0-3162 GCA_051276605.1 Polaribacter sp.
ACATTTCCTGTTAATTTGCATATCAGGTTTCTTCTCAAAAACTTTTTCCTCATTAAATGTAGAATCTGTTTCTATCTTCAATATAGAACAGTCTTCAATTTCTTTCTCTTCGGCAATAAATAACTGTGTATCTGTAAATGTTTACAGATACACAACCACAGTGGTTAAGTTTCCTTTAGGTAAATCCATAGAATACATATTATCGTAGAACTCTGCTAGATACTTTCCATAAGAATCACAATTTGATCCCACGATCTTTGAGAAATTATTGCAGCCATTATCCCAACTGTTGTAACCAGCAACAATTATGGTTTCAAAAGTAATATTGCAACAGGAAGATCTATGCAGACGCAAGAACAACAAACTTTCTTCCTTCTTTCACCTCGATTGCTATTGTTGTTTCAATGCCCAACAAAGTTAGTTTAGTAGCGAATCTAAGAAGAAAGTTTGCGGCTAGTAATATCACAATTCTGCCCACTACTATTATGTTTCTATTTCAATACCGAATCCCAAGAAACTTTTTACTTTCAAAAACTTTGGATTTCTAAGAAGCTTTTTAATTGGGGGTTTTAAGTTGGGATGAACAATTTCATAAACTCCTTCTTTCTCTAGACACTTGCTTAACTCACTGAGTCTAATATTAGTCTCATTATTTTTACTTCTTCTTTGCAGATCAATGACAAAATAAACTGATATAGAACATATGAGAAAGCAAATCACTGTCTCGAATTCAGGAAGAAAATCTGTATAAATAGTGTCACCAATTTTTATTTAAAAAAGAATCATAAGTTAGTTTAACAAACTAAATTATACACCCATAGGATACTTAAAAAGTTCAAGCAAATCAATATATTTGATTATTTCTTAAGAATTTAGTTTTGGATTCGCTCACTAATTGCTTTTGAATCTTCTTTTGAAAGACCTAGATCCAGAGTTTTTTCTAAATTTTGTGTTGAATCACCGTCTTTGATATCTTTCATACTTTTCATTCTTTTTTTCAAGGGAACATACTTTTTATTACTAGTACATTTTTTTTAATTTTATGGCTTCCCAGCATTTGGAAATAAGTGAAACCCGTTTTTAGCAAGGTTTATTATTTTTTTATTATCCATTGTCATAGCAGTGCGGAATTTGTAACTACTATAGTCACGGAAACCTACTTTATTCATTTTTAAGTTAATAAAAACTGTACCCTATTTCTTATATTCTCCTAAAAAACCAGGAACTGATATCGTTTCATCATCGGTAAGAAATTTTAATACTTCATCCTGCATTTGAGAAACAAGTTCATCGGCCAAATTGTATTTATTTCGAACATATTCCAATCGATCTTTATAACTCAGGGTTTTTACATAATCAATGTCAAACTTGCCCTTTATATCTTCTGGATCGATGAAATCGTCCATATGATGACTTTTATCACGCATTTGAGATGCTGATACATCAACAAAAGTACCATCTTTTGTTACACCCGTTTCGATTCGATTACTTTCTTCAGATAATGGGCATTGATCTTCTGTTTCATCATCAGATTTTTTTTCTTGATAATAAAAGTGATGTTCCATATTTGTGGATTTGGGTCTGTTTGCTTTTGAGTCAGGATTGATCTCAGAACCAGAATAAGGATCTTTTTTTGGGTCCCCACTACTACTTGTTTCACTACCAAAGAGCCTATTATTACTCGGCGCTGGTCGCGACAACGAGGATGTAAATCCATCAACCCCAGGTATAATACCATTATCCTTAGCATTAGCAAAGTCTAACCCCCCAAAAATTATAAACCATGCAATTTTAAGTGAAATAAACAATCTTTTAGTACCTCTAAGCTCTGAATTATTGCCTACATATAAAAATATAAATATTAAAAGTATACTAAATAGTAATGTATTTTTTTTTTGACTCATAATAATTGTTAATTTAACAATATTGATTCCAACGTTCTAAAACTACTGTGTTTGATCCAACAGCACCTAGTGCAATTTTTAAAATTTGCTGATTTAAGGAACACTCTAATTTAGTGTTAATTCGTTTTCTTCTAATTTCTTCCTGACTCGTACGTAAAAACTCAGTAACTGAATGAACTTCATCCGATTGCAACGGTCTTAAATAATTTAGATCAAAACGGCTTAAGATAGCCAAATCAAACAGATCCCATTGAATTTGGTTGTTCTTCGCAAGTTTATAAAAATAGGCTCCACTATCATCGGGAAATGCTACTGCAATACCTTTCCAGTGTGGAGTAATATTCTTTATAAATCTAATCTGATATAAATTTTTCGAGTTATATTTGATAGATTCATCAAAAGCATTTCGATATTTCCTATCAGTATCATAAGAATTAAATCCAAGCTTATAGAAATAATTAATTAAATAAGCTTTACGACTCTCATTAAGTTGCTCAAAATTAAAAGTGACATAATCTACTGTTAAATCTTCCGATTCAAAAGTTAATTTATTTTGGTTCATTTGTTTCCTCCAGTTTAGCATCTGATTATGGTTGTAGTCAGGTGTAAAAATGTAAGAATCTAAATCTTTCATAAGTAAAATTAATTCAAAATCTTGTCGTCTCTTCTGAACTATCCGTCTGAAATCGATGTTCTTTTAAAATAGCCTTTGAAAGATTGACTATTCAAAATAAATTTATAAAAACCTAAATAATAAATTGTTTATTAAAACCACTAATTCCAAGGCATAAAAATGCCACATAACTACAATTGCTTGTTTGTGTAGAATTGATTAATTTTATATTTTAATAGAAGGCTTGGCCTGATAGGTATAAATATCGGGATAGCAGGATTTGAACCTACGACCCCCTGCTCCCAAAGCAGGTGCTCTACCAAGCTGAGCTATATCCCGAATTCAAATGTTAAAGAAGTTATTTGTAGTTCATTATAAACCTATTTTAGTAAATTTTCTGAAATTAGTCAAGGGTTAAGCTTATGCTATAAAATTTAAAAAGTTTTGTTGAGGGACAAACAAATGGTACTCCATACCAAGGTTTCTAACAAGTGAAAAAAATAATTTATCTAATTTTCAAAATTAAATAAATTATTTTTTTCTAGATCTCAATTAACCAAATTTACCACTAGTTGAAGCAATAAGAAATGATGCGTATGTTAAAATATAACCTACGGAGAAGTGCACTAAACCGACTAAACGAGC
>JBNMNZ010000285.1:0-3136 GCA_051276605.1 Polaribacter sp.
GTTATGTTACGGATGATGGTGCTGAAACTGATTTAGATTTAGGTCATTATGAGCGTTATTTAAACATTCCTACAAGTCAAGCAAACAATGTTACTACAGGTCGAATTTATCAATCTGTAATTAATAAGGAAAGAAAAGGTGAGTTTTTAGGAAAAACGGTACAAGTAATTCCTCATATTACTGATGAAATTAAACACAGAATCCAAATTTTAGGTGAAACTGGTGATTATGATATTGTAATTACTGAAATTGGAGGAACTGTTGGTGATATAGAATCTTTACCCTATGTTGAGTCTGTGAGACAATTACTTTGGGAAAAAGGGCATGATAATGCTATTGTTATTCATTTAACATTAATACCTTATTTAGCTGCTGCAGGTGAATTAAAAACAAAACCTACGCAGCACTCTGTAAAAATGTTAATGCAAAGTGGTGTGAGTCCAGATATTTTAGTTTGTAGAACAGAACATGAAATTTCTGATGATATTAAACGTAAACTAGCATTATTTTGTAATGTGAAGCAAGAAGATGTTATTCAATCTATAGATGCAGAAACTATTTACGATGTTCCTAACTTAATGTTAGCTGAAGGTTTAGATACTGTTGTTTTAAAGAAATTAAACTTAGTTTCTGAAAAAGAACCTGAGTTAAAAGTATGGAACGCTTTTTTACAGAAGCATAAAAACCCAAAATTTGAAGTAGAGATTGCTTTAATTGGTAAATATATTGAGTTACAAGATTCTTACAAATCTATCACAGAGGCTTTTATACATGCAGGATCATCTCACGAAACGAAAGTAAATGTTCGATGGATTCATTCTGAAAGTTTAACTCAAGAGAATTTCGAAAAAGAACTAAAAGGTGTTAATGGTATTTTAGTAGCTCCTGGTTTTGGAGATAGAGGAATTGATGGTAAAATTAAAGCGGTACAATATGCAAGAGAAAATAACATTCCTTTTTTAGGAATATGTTTAGGAATGCAAATGGCTGTAATTGAATTTTCTAAGAATGTTTTAGGATTAAAAGATGCTTTCTCTACAGAAATGAAAAGTAATTGTTTAAATCCAGTCATTAATTTAATGGAAAGTCAAGAAAATGTTACTGAAAAAGGAGGCACAATGCGTTTAGGAGCTTGGGATTGTAAACTTATTGAAGACTCTAAAGCACACAAGGCATATCAATTGGAAGTGATTAGCGAACGTCACAGACACAGATATGAATTTAACAATGATTATTTAGCACAAATTGAAGCGAAAGGAATGAAAGCTACGGGTATAAACCCAAAAACTGGTTTGGTAGAAATTGTTGAAATTGCTAGTCATCCTTGGTTTGTAGGTGTACAATATCATCCAGAATATAAGAGCACGGTACTAAAACCTCATCCTTTATTTGTGAATTTTATTAAAGCGGCTTTAAAACAATCTAAAAAATAATGCCAATACTGAAATTAAGCTCAGTATAAGAGGAACAGTATTTGAACTATTAATAAGTATTAAATTTAAAGCAGTAAAAACATTATTAAAGCGGCTTTTTAACTACATTTGTCGCGTTTTTATCAGGAGTTTTTCTTGAGAAAATGACAAATTGACACTTAACCTACACATGGAACAAAAAAAATTCGATTATAATTCTTTTATAGGAATGATTCTTCTTGGAGCAATTATGCTTTGGTATTTTTATAATAATGCCCCTGAAGTTGAACCAGAAAATACAGCGATAGAACAAGTAACAGATTTATCAAAAAATATTACTCAAAATACAATTACTAATAATACACCAGCAGTTGTAAACGATTCTTTACAACAAGTTGCAGCACAAAACAAATTAGGAGCCTTTGCTTTAAGTGCAATTAATGGTTCTGAAGGAAATTCTGTAATAGAAAATGAGTTGGTAAAATTAACCATTGATAATAAAGGTGGACAAATTATTGAAGCTTTAATCAAAAATTATAAAACACACGATTCTCTTCCTTTATATATGATAAAAGATAATAATTCGTCTTTTAACATTAATTTTGGAACAACTGACAACAGAATTTTAAATACAAAAGATTTATTTTTTGCACCAAGTTTAACTCAAAACGGAAACAATACCGTATTATCAATGAAATTAAAAGTTTCTGATGATAAGTTTTTAGAGTACAGATACGAAATAAAGCCAAATGATTATATGGTTGATTTTTCTGTTCGTTCTCAGGGTTTAAGTTCTGTTATTAACGCATCAAACCCAATTAGTTTAGACTGGGCCTTAACAGGTTTCAGACATGAAAAAAGTATTCGTACAGAAAATACGATGTATTCTTACTTTTATTATAAAACTGAAGGTGAAGTTGATTACCTAAATGCTGGCAATACAGAAATTGTAAATGACATAGATTGGGTTGCCTACAAGCAACACTTTTTTACAAGTAATTTATTAACGGATACTCCTTTTGATAATGCGACAATAACCTCAACCGATTTAGTTGAGGATGAAAAAATTGACACTGTTTTTACAAAAAGATATGAATTAAAAACACCTTTGGCTTTAACAGCTGGTGAGTTAAATTATAATATGAAATGGTTCTATGGACCGAATGATTATAATTTACTAAAAACTTTTAAAGGAACAGATTTAGATGAAACTGCAGATTTAGGTTGGGGGATTTTTGGTTTCTTAAACAGAAACTTATTCTATCCTGTATTTAACTTTTTACAAGGTTTTATGGGGAACTTTGGATTGATCATTATATTGATGACCATTGTCGTTCGTGTTTTCATGTCTCCTTTAGTTTATAAATCTTATTTATCAAGTGCAAAAATGAAGGTAATTAGACCTGAGTTAACTGCTTTAAATGAGAAGTATCCTGGAAAAGAAAACGCAATGAAACGTCAGCAAGAAACCATGGCCATTCAGCGAAAAGCTGGAGTTAGTATGATGTCGGGTTGTATCCCTGCATTATTACAAATGCCTGTATTCTTTGCATTGTTTAAATTCTTTCCAACAAACTTAGCGTTAAGACAAGAAAGTTTTTTATGGGCGCCAGATTTATCTTCTTATGATACAATATTCATGTTACCATTTGATATTCCTTTCTATGGAGATCACGTAAGTTTATTTCCAATTTTAGCCTCTGTAGCCATCTTTTTCTATATGA
>JBNMNZ010000286.1:0-3127 GCA_051276605.1 Polaribacter sp.
CCAGGAATCGCTAAATTTATGCCACCAAAAGTATAAGGAATTGGCATTCCGTATCTTGCCAAGGTGGTTACTAAAACAACAGTATCTAGATACGTTTTGTGTGTTAAAATAAATGCAACAGAGTTTTGTCGCATTAATTTCATAAGCTTCTTTATTTCTTTAGGATCTATGTCTATCTTATTATTGTAAGCTTTAGACATCATAAATTGAAATCCTTTAACAGATAACATATTGGCAACAGGATGCTGTTGAGAGTACAATTCTGCAACACAATCTGCACCTTTTTTTTGAACTTCAGAAAATTCTATTTTTTGCTCTTTGGCAATTAATTGAAGTTTTTCTTGAAATTTAGTGTGATTGATAATGTTTTGTAAGTTGTGTTCCATAATCAATTTAAAAAGAGGTTTGTAAACTTTGAAGTTCCTTTTTGTTTCCAAAATTCAGGAAAAAACAAACTTTCAATTTTAGTCGTTATCCCTTTTGGTTTCTTGCCAGTAATATTGGTGTTTAAAGAATTGGCTACTGTTAGTAAAACAGAAGCATTAGCACCCATGCCACAATGACTTCCAAAAACTTCGATATTTTTTATATCTTTTCTTAATGTTTCTGCTTCCATACAATGTTTCCAGGGTAAAAGACCATCCGTTTTTGTAAAAATACAGGTAATAGGTACTTCTGGAATTTCTTCCAATTCTTTTATGAATTTGTCATTTCTTTCTTTTAATTTTCTTCCTCTTAAAAATTCTAAAGATCTAACTACAGGTGTTTTTATATTTTTAAGTCCCCAAACAGGCGAGCCGATTGTAACTAGCTGTTGTACTTTATCTGGATGTCTATTTGCAATTATTTTAGCAAAAATACCACCACCACTCCAGCCGACTAAACTTACTTTTTCTTGATGTTTTTCATAAATCTCGTCTAACTTTTCTATAAGTTTTGGCAAAGATTTTGAGTTAATCATGTTTACACCTAAATCCCATTTATAGGTTGCAAAGCCAACAGATTTTAGATAGTTTCGTACAAAAGTAGTTGAATTATCATTGCCTAAGTATGGAGGCATTAATAAAACAGGTTTATTTTTACTTGCTTTGTGTTTTGGGATTAATGGGTAAATACCGAACATTGAAACCCATTCTATAATAGATCTAGTTTCTAATAACACATTAAATAAAGGAGGTGCGTCTATTTTTCTATTTATTTCTTCAACCTTTTCTCTAAAAGTTTTTAGAACTTCAATAGCAACTTCATCCGTACCTTTTTTTGATGCTGTTATATTACTAATTCTTTCTAAAACAATATTTAAAGTTACATAATCTCTATCAGGACCAAAATCTTCACAAACAGATATGCAGTCATTTAGTAAAGTATTTGTTTCTTTTGCTATTACTTTTTTATCATCAATAATGCTAATAATCATTTTTTCAAAAGGATGAAGTTCAAACTTTTGAATAACAATTTCTTTAGCTTTTTTCAAGGTCATTCCTTTAGACATTGCAACTTTTAAAGCAAGTTTAGTGAATGATGTGTACAATGTTTTGTTGTTTTCCATTTTTTTAATTTAGGCTTTTATTTTTTCATTTAGCCAATTAATAACGTCTTGTTCAACTTCATTTTTGTTAACTTCATTAAGCATTTCATGCCTTCCATCTTTATATAGTTTTAGGGTGATGTCATTAATGCCAGCTTTTTGATATTTATTTTTGACTTTTTTAACCCCTTTTCCCATTTCTCCTACTGGATCTTTATCACCAGAAAAGATAAAAAGAGGTAATTCTTTTGGTGTATTTTTAAAAGTAGAAACTTGGTTTACTTTCTTACTTCCTTTTAATAGATCTAAGAAAACACTTAAAGAAAAATCTTCAATTCTTAGCGGGTCGGCTTCAAATAAATCAACTTGATTTTCATCACTACTAATCCAATCTACTTTTGTTCTGTTAGGTTTAAATTTTTTATTAAATTGTGTAAAGAATAAGTTTTTAAGGAATTCATTACTTCGATGTTTTCCATTTAATTTACCTAAAAATTGAGCGCTTAAAAGTCCGAAAGAACCTAATCCTTTCATAAAATTGGCAGTTCCTGATAAGATTAAAGCCTCTAAATCACTACCATATTTTGTCGCATATTCTCTGCTTAATAATGAACCCATACTATGACCAAACAAAATTATTTTTTTATTTGGATGTTCTTTTTTGATGATATCTGTAAGGTGACGCATGTCATTTAAAGCATCAGAAAAATAATCATCACCATCATAAAAACCTAAAAAAGCATCATTTTTCGCAGATTTCCCATGAATTCGATGGTCATTTGCATAGACTTCATAACCTTCTCTTTGCAATATTTTAGCGATTGGTTGATATCTGCCTGCATGTTCACCAACTCCATGCGAAATTTGTATAACTCCTTTTAAAGGGGTGTTTTTATTGGCAGGCCATTTGTAGTAGAAAATGGTGACATCGTCAATCGTTTTATATGTGTTTGTTGTAAAGCTCATCAATTATTTTTCTAAAAATTTAGAGAGTAATTGTAGCAATTTGTTTGTGTTCTTTTTAGTTCCTGTAAGTTTTATTCTTTCTTGAATTAAGAGTTCTTCTATTAATAAATTCTTTTTATAAAGGTTCAATAAATTAACATCATCTATTTCTATTTTAACGGAAGGTTTTAGGGTTGTTTTCTTTTTTACGGAAACAGTCTCTTCTAAAATTTCGAGTTGATAGCTTATTTTAGCGTCACCTAAATTCAGTTGAAAATCATACAAACCTAATGTTTGTTTTCTTAACTTTTTATCTTCATTTAAAATCTTTTTAATCGCTGTAAAAAAAGGAGAACTCTTAATTTTTTCAGCTTTTTCAACCGTTTTTTGTTTTCCTTTTGCTAAAATTAGTTCTTCTAGTTCATTAGCAGATTCTCTAATATATCTAGAGAATTTATCTGTATCTGGCATTGTTTTAGCATCAGAAGTTGTGGTTATGGAAACCAAACCATTGTAACTAAATGCAGCGATAATCAATCCAAATCCATCTAAAACAGGAGTCAAACCAAAAATACCAACAATCTTATGACCTTTTAAATACAAAGGATTTTGTGGTCCAGGAACATTCGTGATTGTAACATTAAAAGGAGGCCT
>JBNMNZ010000287.1:0-3112 GCA_051276605.1 Polaribacter sp.
TCCATAAAAAAATTGTGGTGAAAGTGCAAATAAAGTGCTTTCAATAATCCACCAAAGTTGTACTACAACTTTTGATTTACCTCGAAAACCCTCTGTAACTTTAAAATTTTTTAAATCTTGATACTTTCTTTCTACCTCTCTTTCAGCCATTTGTAAGTAATTTCTGTTGCTTCCTTTAAATTAAATGGTAATTGTTTAACAATGTTTTCCACCTCATTAGTATCGAAAGGCATTTGAGTAATTAAATTATTTAGTCTAAAAGTTGTTAAAGGTGGATTTTTAAGACCTACAAGTTTTAATCCATCACCGAAAATAGATAAAGTTTTTAATATAAAAAAAGGAATTTGTTTTACATTTTGATTATGAAAATGATTAGAAATTAAATCTGCCCAAGCTTTTACTTCCAAATCTTTAAAATCTGATAAATAAACAGTTTTTGTATTTAACGAATTTTCACGTAATATAACATTCAGTATGTGAACAGAGTTCAAAACAAAGCCAAACTTTTTATATACTTTTTTATCTTTTGGATGAAAATATAGTTTTTTTTCTATTGTATCAAAAAATGTCCTGTAAGGTATTCCAAACCAAGGACCCCATAAAGATGTTGGTCTAACAATTAGCCAATCTGCATTTAAAATTTTTGTTTCTCTTACAATTTTCTCTCCAATAATCTTACTTTCCCCATAAACTGTGGTAGGTTTATAATCAAATTCATTTTTAGGTTCGTAACCAATTTTGCAAACCAACCTACTAGACGCAAAAATTATTTTCTTTATAGATGGTGTTGAATTAACAGCTTCTACTATATTTTTAACTCCATTTATGTTTGCATCATAATCTAACAACTCTTTACCATCTAAATCTGTTCTAGCTGCCATGTGCAAAACAAAATCTGGTTTAAATCTTTTAAAAGCTTTGATTAATGTATCCGGTTCTAAAATATCTTGTTTTCCCCAATAATCTATGTGTGCAGGGTTTCTTGGTTCCTTTATATCTAGATTTAAAACTACAGAAGAGTCCTTATAAAAATCTATAATATTTGTACCTATAAAGCCTGAACCACCTGTTACTAAAATTCTTTCCTTCATCAAACTATGTTAATTGTTTTCTTTTATCAGGTAAAAATAATGATATAAGATAGATAAACAAGATAATTCCATGATGTCTAGAAAAAAAATTTTCGGTAAAATTTATAAATAAAATTTGCAATATTATAATAAGTATTAATACAGGATATTTTACTTTAATAAGTAGGTAAAATAAGTAATAAACAAACAGCATCAAGAAAAACCAACCTCCATATAAAATTATATGAAAATAATAATTATGTGTATTGTAAATAGAAATTTTGTAAAAATCGCTATTGTAATTAGAACCATAACATTCGTTAAGTTGTGCTTGCAGATTTGAGCCATAACCTAATATTGGTGATTTTTTTAATAGATTTACTGAACAAGAGATAATTGCTACTCTAATATTTGTAGAGTTATGGTAATCACCTACTAGAGGTCTATTAATTTCTGTTCTAATCTCGTCAAACCTATCAATTATTAAATTTTTAAAAGCAAAGGTTAAAACACCACCCATAATTATTAATAAAATGATAGTTTTTAAAAAAAAAATTATATTTTTTTTTGCAAAATTAATTATCAAAAAAGCAAAAATTGTAATTATATAAGTTATAATTACAACTTTCGATATAAAGACAAAAATAAAAAGTGATGTAATTGCAATATTTATAACATTTAAAAGTGTCTTAATTTTACTTTTATAATTAAAAATATGAAATAAAGATATTGTAAAGCTGACTAGTAATATAGCAGAAAAATAGGTAGAATGTATATCTACAACTGTATTATTAAAAACAAATGTTCTAAAGTAAGGAATATTATAGCTATTAATACTAAATATTTGAGCTATTAAATTATCTTGTAAAAACACGAATAAGTATATAAAAACCTGAATAAGAACACTTACTTGAAAAACTAATATAGACTGTTCTTTTATTTTATTATCTATATAATTAGGTCTATATAGAAATAAGAGTGGTACAGCTAAAAAAGGTAAATGAAGTAATATTGTATTTAAATTAAAACTTAATGATAATATTTCATAAAATAAATATGCCCAAAAAATTATGGTTAAAGAAAATAAATGTTTACTGAAAACTATTTTCTTTTTATTTTTTATAAAATCATAAATAGCAAATAATGAACAAAATATGATAAAAATTGAGTTTATATTTGCTTTCATAAAAGGAAAGCAGGCTAATGATAGATAAAGAAAAATTGTTATTTTACGAACTACTTTATTCATTTTAAAGTAGCTTTATATAATTCTTCCCAATCATTAATTTTGTTTTCCCAAGAATAATTATTGACTACAAAATTATATAATTTCAAACCATTATCTACTCTTTCTTTATCTGTCCAAGATAAAACCTTTCTCAAACTACTTACTAATTCTTTAATATCAGGGTTTATTAAAACTCCACCATTATTATTCCAAGATTTATTAAGGCCTGTTTGAAAAGTTGTAATAACTGGGGTCATTAAAATTGCAGCTTCTAAATTAACCATTCCTATTACTTCAGAATGGGATGGAGCTACAACCACAAATGCATTTTTTATAATCTGCTCTTTTTCTGCTCCATCTATAAAATTTAAAAATTCAATTTTACTCGTATCAAATTTTGCATTTTTTATTATATTGTCTAGTTCATTTTTATAACTATTATATTTACCAGCTATTTTTAACTTAAAATTTTTTGGGTTAATTTTAATAAATGATTTAATTAACAAATCAATTCCTTTTACCTCATCTAACCTACCAATATAAAGTATGTATTTATCTTGATTAACAAAGCCTAAAACTTGGTTGGATTTATTTTTGATTAAATTTGGTATTTCTACAATTTTTATGGTTTCAAATAACTTATTTAAATTTTTCTTTTCTTTAGTAGTTATTGCATGAAGAATAGTAGCTTTTTTAAAATATTTTTTTACCAAAAATTTAAAATACATTTTTTTTTTAAATGTCCCTTTTTCCCATAACCAAGGCTCATACATGCCATGAGGGCTTAAAACAAAAGGAATTTTCTTATTTATAG
>JBNMNZ010000288.1:0-3088 GCA_051276605.1 Polaribacter sp.
TCTCAAATGTATTTACCTGTTCTTTTAATAATCCTAGCAAATCTTGCTGAACGATTTTACCTTCTTTAAAATTATCAAAAAAACTAGGCAATGAAAAAGGAACTAACTCTTTAGCACCCATTCTAGAAAATGATTGAATCCCTGTTTCTAAAACAGTCTGTCCTCCTCTTCCTCCGGGAGAAGTTGCCATTAATAATAATGGTTTGTCTCTAAAAAAATTATTTTCTACTCTTGTACTCCAATCAAAAATATTTTTAAATGCGGCAGCATAAGATCCATTATGTTCAGCTAATGAAAGGATAAATCCGTCATAATTATTTAACAAGGAAGTAAACTTTATTACATCTTCTGGAAACCCATTTTGTTCTTCATCACTGCTATAAATTGGCAAAGTAAAATCTCTTAAGTCTATCACATCAAAAGAGGTTTTTTTTAAATTTTCTGCAGCAAACGTTGCTAATTTTTTATTGATAGATGTTGAGCTTGTACTTCCGGCAAACGCTAATACTTTTTTCATTTATATGATTTTTGATTCAATTTTTGTTTCTTCTTTTATCATTTTATATTTTCTTACTAAAGATATAAGAAACTATTAATAAAACCATGGCTATAACAGCTCCCATTTGTTCTCCGTCTCCAACCATAAAATGCGCAAAAAAGGCTAAAATAAAAGCAAAGAAAAAACCAGCATATGCCCATTCTTTTATAACTCTACTTGCAACAAACCATAAAGCGAATAAACCTAGTAATTTTGCAACTGCGTATGGGTAAATAATATATGTCGGATAACCAAAACTTGTAAACAGAACTGCTACTTCTTGGTGATTAAAGAAATACATTCTAACGGAGAAAAGAATTAACAATGTTAATAATCCTGTAGAAGTATAATAAATAATTTTATTCATCTTCATCTTAAATATTTTTAAATTCTTGACAAAGTTACAAAATAAAATATTATTTACCAAGGAAAATAAATCCAAGGAAATATTTGTATTTTTTTATTTTAAAAATGAATATTTATAATCAATGCCTCTAGAAGCTTAGTCTCTATTTTACGATCTACTAAAACCTCAAATGAAATATCGGAACCATCAAATCATTTTGAATTAAACACAAACCACTAAAATCATGAGTTTTAATATCTAAAAATCAAAATATTTAGGACTATTTTATTTATAGACTTGTACAATTTTTCAACAAGCAATTGCGTTATTTTTTTTTAAACTAAAACTTATTAAAATTCTATATATATTCTTAGTATTTTTATAGCCTATATCTATCAGATAAATTATGTTCAGAAGTAAAATTCAATTTTTAATTTTCATTTTTTTCATCTTAAGTAGTTTTCAAAACTTACATGCTCAGTTAAGTAAGAAACATTACTTACCACCAATTACGAGTGATGACCCTATTGAAAATCAATATATTTATATTTCTACACCAAAAAGTCAAAATATTGGTTTTAAAATAATACCAATTGGTCAACCAGAAACATCCATAATTATCGGAACAGTTTCTAATACCACCTCATACGAAACAAATTCTACAGCAATTGGAAATCAATTATTTCAAGGTTCATTTTCAACAAGTGTAATAACAAGTAATAAAGGGTACATTATTGAAGCAGATGATGTTATCTATGTTTCTGTTAGAATGAGATCTCAAAATGGTTTTCAAGCGGGCGCGATTGTCAGTAAAGGAAGCTCTGCATTAGGAACTGATTTTAGAATGGGTGGTTTTTCTAATAATTCTGCTGCAGGTGGTTATTTAAACTTCGTTTCGGTAATGGCAACAGAAGACGACACCAATGTGAATTTTGATGACATATCACCAGGAATAACGATTAACAATTATACTCAAACTGGAATCAATCCTATTAATATAACTTTAGATGAAGGAGAAACGTATATTGTTTCTGTTTCTGTAAATGGTGGTGGTAACCCAAATGACTTAATTGGAACTTTAGTAAATTCTGATAAACCAATTGTTGTAAACTCAGGATCAGCAACAGGAAGTTTTGATGCCGGAAACGGAAGAGATTATGGAGTAGATCAAATTGTTGATGCGAGTAAAGTTGGAACCGAATATATTTTCGTTAGAGGAGATGGAAATGATGGATGGGAGAATGCATTAATCGTTGCTCACGAAGATAATACTGAAATAAAAGTTGGAGGAAATATCATACAGACCATCAATAAGGGAGAATTCTATGTAATTGAGGGTGGATTTTACAATGCTAATGGAAATATGTTTGTAGAAACTTCTAAACCTGCTTTCGCTTACCAAGGTATTGGTGGATTAAATGGAGGCGCACCAAGTCAAGCAAATCAAGGAATGTTTTTTGTACCTCCTTTAAGTTGTGAGAATAGAGGTGATGTAAATAATATTGCTAAAATTGACGCTATTGGTGGTGATACTTTTCAAGGTGGAATTACCATCGTAACCAATAAAAATGCTGATGTTACTATAAATGGATTACCAATTGCAAACTTTAACACTTCTGGACCTTTTGATGTTGACGGGAACCCTAATTATGAAACATATAGAGTTTCTAATTTAACAGATAATGTTACTGTTAAAAGTTCTGAAGAATTATATTGTGCTTATTTTAATTATGATGGTTTTGCTACTTCAGGAAGTTTTTATTCTGGATTTCCTTCTGCTCCAGAAATTAATTTTACCTCAAATATCCAATCGTTAGGAAACTGTGTTCCTAATTTAACTTTAGATGCTGCCAATACAGATTTATTTGACAGCTTCGACTGGCTTTTTGATGATGAAACTGGTGCTGGCTTTATTTCAACAGGAATAACAACTTCAAGTTTTAGTCCAACTTTACCAGGAAAATACAAGCTAGTTGGTTTAATTAATTGCTCTGGGCTAACTTTTGAATCTCCAGAAGTACCCGTTAGTTTATGTCCTGATGATTTTGATGGAGATACAATTATTGATAATTTAGATGTTGATATTGATAATGATGGAATTTTAAATTGTGATGAGTCTCTTGGAGATGCAACTTTAAATCTTCTTGACATCAATACCCCTTCAATAATTTTTCAAGACAATACAAGCACCACAACAATCACTA
>JBNMNZ010000289.1:0-3087 GCA_051276605.1 Polaribacter sp.
TAAAAAATGAACCCAAGAAACAACTAATGCAGAAGAGCTAGAAGCACCAGCATTTATAGGAATTGTACCTGTAATTTCAATATCAAATCCAGTGTTGGGTATACAATTATATCTCTTTAAAACGTTAAGAGTAGAAATAAAAAAATCTTCTTTCTCTAAATTTAATACTTTATGATTTATCTTAATTGTCCTTCTTTGGTTGATGTCTGGTAAATTAATATTAAAATTAGTTGAATCATTCTCTACTGCTTTTAAAGTAATATGCCTATTAATCGCACACGCAATAATTGGCAAACCTAAATAGTCTTGATGATCTCCAAACAAACAAGTTCTTCCAGGAGCGATTGACGTAATCTCTCTCATAAGTTATTTTTTTTCTACAAATTCGTCATCAGCAAAATAGATTCCTTTTTTCTTCCATCTTTTTTGAAGGTTTTTTAATGCCAGTTTAAAAGATTTAAAATTTTTGTTTTCGTTTTTTGTCCATCCAATTTCTGCGTATGCAGCAATTCTTGGAAAAACTCTAAAATGCATTTCACCATTTGTAGGAATCCATTCTCCCCACATTTGAGCACCCAAACCAATAATTTTATCATGGTATTTTTTATCTAATTTTTTTGGAATCGGATCAAAAGAATAGGCTTTAGAAAGGGGTAAGTTTTTGTATTTGTAATCTAAATAAGTGAAGGAATGAAGTGAGTTAACAATTTCATATCCACTACTAGCAGCAGTTGAAATCAGATCAATATCACCTTTCCAAAAGTGAACAATACTTTCTTTGGCTAATTTTTGAGTAGTTTTTGTGTCTTCCTTATTTTGATAAAAATGTAAATTGTGGCCCATAATCTCATTCCATCCCATCATTCTTCTACCCTTACTTTGTAAGTATTTAGAGATATTGTTTGTAAAATATACTTGTAAATCGGCAGGCGTTTTTAATTCTTTTTCTTTCATGTATTCTCTAACAGAAATTGAAGATTTCCAATGATTATATTTTACTTCATCACCTCCTATATGAATTACTTCTGACGGAAAGAGCGCGATAATTTCATCTAAAACATCCCTTAAAAATTCAGTTACTCTAGGGTTTGTAACATTATAAACATCTTTTCCAACACCAAATCTAATCGGAACCTCTATTTCTTTTTTTGAAGTTCCTAACCAAGAATAAGAAGCAATTGCAGCAGTAGAATGGCCAGGCATTTCTATTTCTGGAACAATTGTAATATGTCTTTCATTGGCATATTGTATGATCTCTTTAATTTCTTCTTGTGTGTAAAAACCCTCATGAGGTTCTGCGGATTGTATAGGACTTTCCCACATTAATGGTCCAATCTGTGTGCTTTTTCTTTTAGAACCTATTTCAGTAAGTTTAGGGTATTTTTTTATTTCAATTCTCCAACCTTGATCATCTACCAAATGCCAATGAAAAACATTCATTTTTAAAAGAGCCATCTCATCTAGTAACATTTTCACCTGTTGCATTCCTTTAAAATGTCGAGCTTCATCCAACATAAAAGCTCTCCATTTAAATCTTGGTGCGTCTTTAATTTTAACTTCTTTTAGTTTTATTGATTTTTCATATTTAGAAAAATAAGAAGTGGAAGAACAATATTGAATTAAACTTTGCATAGCATAAAACCAACCTTTTTCATCTAAAGCACAAATGGTAATTCCATCTTCAGAAATTGATAGTTCATAACCTTCGTCAGTTAAACTTTCATCAACTTTAAAATGGATAGATTTCTTTTTTTGACTCTGAAATTCAGTTGATTTTAGGTTTAAATTAAATTCTTCTTTAAAGTAATTTTGTAATATTTTTGCTGACTTATTGCTTTCTTTAATGCTGATAATTAGCGTATTATCATTAATAGTCAATGAGCTTTTACCAAAAGAAAATTCTTGAGGTTTAGGAATGATATTTATGTTTTGCGAATTTATTGTCAAATTAGGAATAAAAAGAAAAGAAATAAATAAAGGTAAAATTTTATACTTCATGTTTATCTGAGTTTGATTCTTTAAAAATAGGGTTTTTTTATGATTTCATTTTTAAAAATGTTAAATGATATTTTAGACCAAAATTGAGAAAAGAACTACTTAAACCTCTTCCTTTAGCTTTTACAAAGCCAGCAGCTGTTCTAAAACTTAGCGTATTGTTAAGTTTGTATGTGAAACCAGCACTTGGTTTTACAATTAAACCTTCACCAGTACTAATGCCACCACCACCAGCAGCACCTCCTAAAACTTGCCCAAAAAAGGTAACTCTTTCTTTTATAAGAGAGCTTGTTCTAGCTCCTATACCAATAATTCCTTCGGCATAAGCACCTGCATTTCCGAAATTTGCAAATGAAGTTTGACCTGCTATGTAGACGTTTTTATTCAAATTTAAATTAATTTGCAGTGATATTTGATGCATATCTTCAGCTATATTTGTATCTCTTTTTGCTTTAAAATAGATGTCGTGTTTTGTAATAACTTCAAAACCTTTAAATTTTCCTGTAGAGAAGGTTTTTTCTTTAGATATAATTCCATTTCTATCTATATAATATTTTAAGCCTACACCAAAAGAAGAAGTGTAAAAACGCGAATCTGGAGACATTACAAAACCTTTATTTAAGGATAGAAAAATACCATTAGAAATTTGTTGCTCAATAGACAAATCTGGATATAATAAAAACCCTCCTTTAGTGTCTACGCCACCTCCACCACCAGCACCAAAACCAAGTTTAGTAAGAATATTTGTTCTATTCTTATTGAATGAAAAATGATATCCACCACCTAAAAATACATCCATATAACCAGCTTTTATACCATCATAAGCACCATCTACTTTTAAGAAAGCAAACCAATTTTCAGAAAAGTAAGAGGCTAATTCAAAACCCGCAAGTTTAATAGTTGCTCTATTAAACTTCTGAACATTAATATTTGTATCGTCACCTTTTATCATTAAATTATTTAAATGAAATAGGAGTGATGTTCTTTTTGAATTGATATTCCAATCAGACTTTTTTAAATCCATGAAATTAAATTCATTTTCTAATATTTCATAATCAGCAAACGCATAATCTAAAGGAATTTCTAATCCTA
>JBNMNZ010000290.1:0-3074 GCA_051276605.1 Polaribacter sp.
CGTCTAACATTTTCGTTATCACTATATGAATAGATATTATTTTCAGTGCCATTTTCATTTAAAAAGGTGTTTGTTTCTATATAAAAAGGGTCGTTTTGTGTTCTGTAGCGTGTACTTATCGAAATATAATCATTCGTGTTTAATTGATAGTATAGCCCACCACCAAAAATAAACTGCGGTCTAGTGGTAACAGCTTTTACCAAATAATCTGAACTTGTATTTTGGTCTGTTAATTCATAATCTAAACTATTACTTTCCCATACTTTTAGTTGATTGTAACTAGCATCAAGTTTTAGTTCTATATTGTTTTTTTTTGTGGTAAGATTTGTGCTTAAATAATTATTAAAGTAATTTTTAAAAGAAGCTGTTTCTGTTAACGAAACTTTTGTTCCTTTTCCTGCATTTTTCTTTCTAGTAATTAAAATAACACTTCTGCTGTTGGCCTCATATTTAGCAGATGGATTGTTAATTATTTCAATAGTTTTAATATCATCAACTTGTAAACTGCTAAATTCTTCAATAGAAATTCGTTGACCAGCCATGTAAATTAGCGGATTACCTTTACCAATTACTGAAATAGTTTCCCTATTTGGACCTACTTGTATACTTGGTAATTTTGATATCAAATCAATAGTATTAGATTCTTTGGATAGTAGGGTCTTATCAACATTGGCTATCAAATTTCCATTTTTATTTTCAATCAGTTTTTTTCTAGCTGTAATTAGAACTTCATCTAATTTTGTTGTTGATCCTTTTAACTTAATTATAAGTTTTAAGTCTTTATCTAAATCCACTTTTTGTAAGTAGGTTTCATATCCTAAACTATAAATTTTTAAGGTGTAATTTCCTTGGGGAATAGCTTCCAATAAAAACATACCATTATTTATAGATGTATATTTCACAATGTTATTGTTTTGTAATATTAATACATCTCCAACTATAATTTGATTGTTTTTTTCGTCAGTTACTTTTCCACTAAAGTTGTGTAAGCTTTGAGAGAACGAATAATTGAAACTTGCTATTAAAGTTAAAATTAGAATAAATGGTTTCATAAATATTAAATTATGAAACAAATAACTATAACAGGAAAAGAAACACCTAAAAAATGAAGTCTGATTTAGGAACTAGTACGGGGTCTATTTTTAAATTTATAAATTAAATCACTTCTATTAGAGAGGTTTAACTTTTTGTAAATATTAGTAATATGAGTCTTTACAGTACTTAAACTAATAAACAGTTCCTTAGCTATTTCTTTATTAGATTTACCTTCTATAATCATTTTTTCAACTATAGTTTCTTGTTTACTCAATAATAAAACTGGTGTTTCTTTACGTTTAGATTTTACTAAAAAGATAAATAAACCTATTAATGAAATGCCAAGTATAATATTAAGCCACTTACTATAAGTATATTTGGTTTCAACTTCGTTAATTAAAAATTTTGAGAGTTTATTTTCTAAAAATAAATATTCTTTGGGTTCAATATCGCTTTCTTTTAAGTCTTGTAATAATTTGATATAAAAAATTTTGTTTTTAACAATATCTTTGTCTAACAATTTTTTAGCATTCAGCTCATAGATACTAATAAGTTTGACAGCTAAAATCTGTAAAGAATCTTTAGTAAATGTATGAATCTTATTTAAATATTTCTTTTCATCTTTAATATAGGCAGTTTCTAAGAAATATGCCTTTAACTTTTGAATCTCAAAATACGTTAAGTTATTTTCAAAATCTTGTTTTTTTATTGAAATAGAATCAATCTGATTTAAAAACACTAACTTCTCATTGTGAGCAAACGTGTTTGTTAAAAAGCATAAAAGCAAGATAACAAAGAAGCTCTTAATTTTATTAATACACGGACTATTTTTTCTGATTTCAAAATGAAATTTCCATTTATAAAGGCTTACTAAAAATGCAGTAAGTTTAATTTTTCCATTGTCAACATTAACAACTATTGCATCTTGCATCTGTTTTTTATTTATTTTCTAAGAGTAAATTTAGCTAATTTTTTTATATCGAACACGCATTTATATTTGACAACCCTTAGATACCTAAAAAACAGGCACAAACATAAATTTAGAATTCAAACAACGAAATGGCAACACCGTATAAAATTAATTGCTACTTCTAGCCTACTTACGAAAGTCCTCGCGGACTTTCTATCTGTGATTTATTTACTAACTTTAGTGCTTAGAACACGCAACTAATCTTATACAAACACGTTACCAATCATATAAAATCGACAGAATGAGTAGAGTTATAATTGCAGTATTGTTTTTTCTATTTGGGTTCAATCAGGTAAAATCACAAAATGTTGAACAAATTGTAATCGGTACAAAACATATACTACATTCCAATATCTTAAATGAAGAAAGAGAATATTGGATTAACCTACCTGAATCATACAATAACAGTGAAGAATCCTACAAAAAATATCCTGTTCTTATTGTACTTGATGGAAATACTCATTTTAAGTCTATAACTGGAATGGTAAGTCATATGAGTGGAAACGGAAAAATTCCAGAAATGATTATTATAGCTGTTCAAAATGTGGATAGAAGACGAGACTTCACTCCAGACAAAATCATCACCGTAAGAGAGAATAATTCAGGAGGAGGAGGAAAATTTCTAAGCTTTCTGGAAGATGAGCTTATACCTGAACTGGATAGAAAATATAGGACAGAACCTTATCGAATTCTATATGGTCATTCTTTAGGTGGCTTACTTGCTACTCATGCTTATATGAAAGAAAAAACTCTTTTTAATTCATTCATTAGTGTAGACCCAAGTTTTGGAACATGGGACGCCAAAACCATGGATAAAAAATTAGATTCCATAACTGTTAATTCTTTTGAGAGGTTTATTTACTTCGCAACAGCCAATTGGGGAAAAAGAAATATTAGAAACCGAGATCGCCATCTACGATTGTACGAAGCACTAAATAGTAAATGTGAAGGAGAGCTAAATGCAAAACTAGAGTATTTCGAGAATGAAAACCATGGTTCCGTTCCACCTATTGCATTTTATAATGGAATTTCTACGATTTTTAAAGATTACGGAATTTCTTTCAGAGAT
>JBNMNZ010000291.1:0-3058 GCA_051276605.1 Polaribacter sp.
GCATCTATGGATATTGAAGAAATAAATTCTGACAGAGATAAGTTTTTAACGAACATATCCAAGAGTGTAGAATCAGAATTAAAGAAAGTTGGTTTAAAATTAATCAACGTAAATATTACAGATATTGTAGACGAATCTGGTTATATAGAAGCTTTAGGAAAAGAAGCAGCAGCACATGCAATTAACGCAGCAAGAAAATCTGTTGCAGAGAAAAATAGAGATGGTTCTATTGGAGAAGCAAACGCTGTACAAGACCAAAGAACACAGGTTGCAGCAGCAAATGCAAAAGCTGTAGAAGGAGAAAATATTGCAAAAATTAACGTAGCTAACTCAGATTCTTTAAGAAGACAAAGAGAAGCAGAAGCAGAACGTACGGCTATTGCATCAGAAAAAGTGCAAACGGCAAATGCGTTAAAAGAATCTTATGCTGCAGAACAAGAAGCGGAAGTTGCAAGAGCGGAAAGAGAACGTTCTTCTCAACTAGCTGATATTATTGTACCTGCGGAAATTGATAAACGTAAAGTAGAAATTGATGCAGAAGCAACAGCAGAAAATATTAGAAGAATTGCAAAAGGTGAAGCAGATGCAATTTTATTTAAAGCACAAGCAGAAGCACAAGGTTTATATGAAGTTTTAACAAAACAAGCAGCTGGTTTAGACCAAATTGTAAAAGCAGCAGGTAACGACTCTCAAAATGCAGCATTATTATTAATTGCAGATAAATTGCCAGAATTAGTTAAAATACAAGCAGAGGCAATTAAAAATATTAAAATTGATAAAGTAACTGTTTGGGAAAATGGAGGAGGAAAGGACGGAAAAACGGCTACCGCTAACTTCCTTTCTGGAATGTATAAATCGGTACCGCCTTTGCAAGAAATGTTTAATATGGCAGGAATGCAATTGCCAGATTATTTAAAAGGTAAAGAAATTCCTGTTGATTTAATCGAGGAAGCTAAAGAAGTATCAAAAGGAGATACTAAATAAACAAGTTAAAAATTCCGCTTTTATAGCGGATTTTTTTTGCCTTCAATATTTTGAATTAAACCAGCTTAATTAGTAAAGTTTGTAGATACCAATTGGCCTCTTTTTTTTGATGTCTATGTTTTTAGAGAGGAGGCAATAAGGAGTAATAGCAACAAGATTAGGTAACTAATTGTTTTTAGTTAGATTAGTTTGAGTAACTTTTGACTCTAACCGAAACAATAGTTAACTAATGAAAGCTTGTTCTAAATGCAAATCTGTGTCTAGACAAAGACTAAAAAGGATGTCATTTGTGAAATTATTTCCAGGTACTAAATCTTATAGTTGCGACAAATTCAATACAAGATATACTTGGTTTTCTTTTATTAATTTATCCTTTAGAATTTAATAAAAAAGCCTCACTTATTTGAGGCTTTTTTATTTGTTCCTTCAGTTTATTGAAACAATCTAAAAATATCATTTCCATTAGCAAAAAGTAGTAGCGCAATTAATAGAACAAAACCAACTACTTGTGCATGTTCTAAAAATTTATCTCCAGGTTTTTTACCCGTAATCATTTCCCACAAAGTAAATACAACATGGCCACCATCTAAGGCAGGAATTGGTAATAAATTCATGAACCCTAACATAATCGATAAGAAAGCGGTGATGTTCCAAAAAGACTCAGCGCTCCATTCATCAGGGAAAATACTTCCAATAGAAATAAAACCACCTAAACCTTTATAAGCTCCTGTGCTTGGATTGAAGATTTTTTTCAGTTGCTTTACGTAGTCTGTTAACGTTTTCCAAGATTTATTCCATCCAGCAGGAATTGCTTCAGTAAATGAATACTCAATATCTGCTAAATTATAATATCCTAACCTTTCTAAATCTTTAGCTGGGATTGCTGAAAAAAGAACCCCTAACTTTCCTTTTTCTGTAATTTTTAGAGTAATTTCTTTTGTTTCATTTCCTCGTAAAATAGTTGCTGTAACTTCTTGATTTTTATATTTTAATAAAGCTTCTTCAGCTTCATCATAATACTTTAAAGCCTTTCCATTAATACCAGTAATAATATCCTTTGGTTGTAATGCTGAATTTTTGTTAGGTGAATCATCAGAAATTTTGCCAATTGCAAAAGGATAACGTGGGTATAGAATTGGACCCGCATTTTTTCCTCTATCCATTAATTGAGAAATAAAATTAGTTGGAATTTCTTTATCAATAACAACTCCATTTCGTTCAATTTGGAAATTATTTCCGTTGATAAATTCTAACGTTAGTCCAGAGAATTTTTTAATTTGTTCTCCATCAACGGTTAAAATTTTATCACCTGTTTTTAATCCCAAATTCATGGCTAATGAATCTTGTACCCAAACACCATCTGTTACATTTTCATTTGGTAAATACTTTTCACCATAAGCCCACATTAAACAGATATAAATAAAAATTCCTAAAATAAAATTCACAAAAACTCCACCTAACATAATGATTAGACGTTGCCAAGCAGGTTTAGAGCGAAACTCCCAAGGTTGTGGAGGTAAAGCCATTTGCTCGGTATCCATGCTTTCATCGATCATTCCAGAGATTTTTACATAACCTCCTAAAGGAATCCAACCAATACCATAAACCGTGTCACCAATTTTTTTCTTGAAAAGCGAGAATTTATAATCGAAGAATAAGTAGAACTTTTCTACCCTAATTTTAAATAATTTTGCGGGGATAAAGTGCCCTAATTCGTGCAAGACAATTAGTAAAGATAAACTTAAAATAAATTGCGATGCTTTTATTAATATTTCCATTCAGCGTTAAATCATGATTTAAAACGGACAAATGTACGTTTTTATAGAGAGTTTGAAAAGAACTAATCTACCTTGATTTTTATTTTAACAAAATTTTTACATTAAATATCTTTTAGTTGTCTTTTCTGCAGGGTTTTTAAGCTGTAAATTTGCACAAAACACCTTTTTATGGACTTAACTTTTTTTAAAAAGAGCAAACTAACACTTATTTTTTTATTCGTATTTTCTGCTATTTCAATTCCTGTTTTTTATCATTTATTAAAGGTTGATAAAAAACTAAAAGTGTACAATCCTGC
>JBNMNZ010000292.1:0-3051 GCA_051276605.1 Polaribacter sp.
GGTGAAATAGGGTATATATCTGAAGAATCTTTAGATTTTATTCCTTTAAAATTGCTTGAAATGGGCTGTTTGCCAGGTGCAGAGGTTCAGCTAATTCAATTAGCACCTTTAAAAGATCCTTTGTATATCTGTGTTAACGGAAGTCATTTAGCAATTAGAAAAGAAACTGCTAACAAAATTAAAATCCTAAAAAGCGAATAAATAGCATGTCTAAAAATGATATAAAAGTTGCTTTAATAGGGAATCCAAATACAGGTAAAACCTCGCTTTTTAATCAGCTTACAGGTTTAAATCAAAAAGTAGGAAATTATCCAGGAGTTACGGTAGATAAAAAAGAAGGAACCAGTAGATTGTCTGCAACTCAAAAGGCAATAATTACTGATTTACCAGGAACTTATAGTATAAACCCTACTTCCTTAGATGAAAGTATTGTTCTAAAAACATTACTTAAAAAAGATATTAAAGAATCTCCAGATGTAATTTTAGTAGTTGCAGATGTAGAGAATTTAAAGAGAAATTTATTATTATTTTCTCAAATTAAAGATTTAGAAATTCCTACAGTTTTGGCAATTAATATGGTTGACCAAATGAATAGAAAGGGAATTACTATTGATTTATCGCTACTTAGAAAAGAACTAAACACAGAAGTAATTTTAATAAGTGCGAGAAAAAACGAAGGAATAAAAGAAGTCAAAGAAGCAATTATACGTTGTCATGTGGCGGCAAAGGCATCGCCTTTATGTGGTGTAAATTCTAAAATAGATACAGACTATTTTGATAGATTAAAAGAAATAAGCCCTAATTATTCTTTATACGAATTATGGTTAATGGTGACTCAAAATAACTTTCCAGAAACCGTAACGAAAGAAGAAAAAGAGAAACTTTTAGCTTTTAAACAAGACGTTTCTAAATTGAAGAAATATCAGCATAAAGAAACTATTTATCGCTATCAAGAAATTAATAAAATTTTAAAGAAAACGTATATTATTGATAAAACAAAAGCAACAGATTTACGTGGTAAATTAGATAAAATTTTCACACATAGAATTTTTGGATATGTGTTATTTAGCTTGATTTTACTTATAATTTTTCAATCCATTTTCGATTTGGCTTCTGTGCCTATGGATTTTATTGATGTTACTTTTGCCCAGTTATCAGACTTTACAAAAAGTAATTTACCAAATGGAGTTCTCACAGATCTATTAACAGAAGGAATAATTCCTGGAGTAGGAGGCGTTATTATTTTTATACCACAAATCGCTATTTTATTTTTATTTATTGCCATTTTAGAAGAAACCGGTTATATGAGTAGAGTTGTTTTTCTGATGGATAAAATTATGAGACGTTATGGAATGAATGGGAAAAGTATAATTCCCTTAATTTCAGGAACAGCTTGTGCAATTCCAGCAATCATGGCAACAAGAACTATTTCTAGTTGGAAAGAACGTTTAATTACCATTTTAGTAACACCATTCACAACTTGTTCTGCAAGGTTGCCTGTTTATGCCATTTTAATTGCACTGATTATTCCTGATAAAAAGATCTTCGGTTTTTTAAATTTACAAGGATTAGTGCTACTTTCTTTATATGCCTTAGGTTTTGCATCAGCAATAATAGCAGCGTATATTTTGCATAAAACTTTAAAAGTAGAATCAAAATCGTTTTTTGTTGTAGAAATGCCAAACTACAAATTACCCTCCATAAAAAATGTATTTTTTGATGTTGTAGAAAAAACGAAAGCTTTTGTTTTTGGAGCAGGGAAAATTATTTTGGCATTATCAATTGTTTTATGGTTTTTGGCTTCAAATGGAGGTTCTAGTTATAAAAATGCAGAAAAAGTGGTAACAGAAAATATTGATAATCAGTATTTAAGTGAAGATGAAATTCAACAAAAGATAGCATCCGTAAAACTAGAAAATTCTTATATAGGGATTCTTGGAAAAACCATTGAGCCAGTGATAAGACCTTTAGGATATGATTGGAAAATAGGAATTGCTTTAATAACATCATTTGCAGCAAGAGAAGTATTTATTGGTACTTTGGCAACTATTTATAGTGTCGAAGCAGACGATGAAAACACAACGACTATTAAACAAAAAATGGCATCAGAAATAAATCCTGATACTGGAGAGAAGCGCTTTAATTTTCCTGTTGGGATGTCGTTAATGGTTTTTTATGCTTTTGCAATGCAGTGTATGGCAACTTTTGCGATTGTAAAACGTGAAACTAAATCTTGGAAATGGCCACTAATTCAATTGTTTGGAATGGCTTTATTGGCGTATGTTGCATCCTTTTTAACCTATCAAATTTTAAGCTAATGCAAGAATTTATTGTTTATTTTTTAGTTGCTTTGGCTCTTTTTTTTCTATTAAAAAAGTATGTTTTTCCTTCAAAGAAAGACAAAGGCTGCAGTTCAGACTGCGGTTGTCACTAAAATCTTAACAGAAAATTAGTAATCTTTAAATACAAGGTTATCTAACTTTGATGACATAATAAAGACAAAATATTAAATATTTAAACACATGAAGAAAGCTATTTTATCAATTGCAATTTTTACGATTTCTTTGATTTCATCAACAGAAATAACTGCTCAAGATTTCCCGAAAATAGATGTAAGTCCTATGGATGCTGCATCTCATCCAAATAATTGGAGGGAATCAAACAAACTTGTAAAAGTAGTTTATAGTAGACCACAACTAAAAGGAAGATCTTTAGATAAGTTAGCTCCAAAAGACAAAGTTTGGAGAACAGGTGCTAATGAAGCGGCAGAAATTACATTTTATAAAGATGTAACTTTTGGTGATAAAGATGTAAAAGCAGGAACTTACACGATGTTTACAATTCCTTCTGATGAAAATTGGACCGTAATTTTAAGTAATCATAAAAATATTTGGGGAGCTTATTTTTATGAAAAAGATCAAGATGTTGTAAGAGTTTCAGCTACCGTTTCAAAGTCAGATAAATTAATAGAAACTTTTTCTATTGTATTTGTAGGTGAAGGAGATGCTGCAATAATGCATTTAGGTTGGGCAAACACAATTGTCTCTGTTC
>JBNMNZ010000293.1:0-3043 GCA_051276605.1 Polaribacter sp.
TGAAGTCGTCTCTCTTATATAATTAGTAAACGAAATATCATGAAATATTTACAAACAGTATCATTAGAAGAAAGAGGGATTTTAACGTCTGCTTATAAAGAAGAAATTAAAAAGAACATAAGATTAGAGAAATCTAAATCAGTGTCAGCAATTAAATCGATGATTTTAAATCATCATGGAAAAATAGAAAGCCAAACAGGAACAATTTTACAAGTTTCGGTGTTTCTTTTCGCTATAATTATGATTGTTTCTTAAAAGATACAATAAGTTTTAGACATTACTATTGGCTAGCAGACAGGTTTGCGTAAGCGATAGAAATGGCACCCTTTTTAAATGTCAGTTAAAGTGAATTTGAGAAGAATGAATAAATTTGTATCGAGAACAAATTTAAAAAGATATAGTAAATAGCGCGGTTTTTGTTTTTCAAAAATACGCTAAAACAAAAATAAATCCATCTAAAAAAGATGGATTTGATATTTAATATGTTTTGCTTTTAACTTAAAGCTTCTTTAATTCTTTTAACTGCTTCACGAATTTGTAGCTCGGAAGCTGCATAAGAAATTCTGATACAATTCGCAGTTCCAAAAGCATCACCAGTTACCGTTGCAACATTTGCTTTTTCTAAAATAAATAAAGAAAAATCACTTGCGCTTTCAATTTTAAAACCTTTAATCGTTTTACCAAAGAAAGCAGAAATATCAGGAAAAACGTAAAAAGCTCCTTCAGGAACATTTACTTTAAAGCCATCTATTTCTCTTAATAATCCAATAATGATATCTCTACGAGTTTTAAACTCATCTACCATAAATTGTATTTTAGATACGGGTGCTAAAACGGCCGTAATTGCAGCTCTTTGTGCAATACAATTGGTACCAGAAGTAATTTGTCCTTGCATTTTTGTACATGCTTTAGCAATCCATTCTGGTGCGCCAATATAACCAATTCTCCAACCTGTCATTGCAAATGCTTTTGCCAAACCGTTTACGGTAATAGTTCTGTCATACATGCTTTCGATAGCAGCAAAACTAAATGGTTTTAAATCGTAATTGATATGCTCGTAGATTTCATCTGATAAGATAAAAATATTTGGATGTTTTTCTAAAACTACTGCCAATGCTCGGTATTCTGCTTCGCTATAAATAGTTCCACTAGGATTGTTCGGCGAATTAAAGAAAATCATTTTTGTTTTAGGCGTAATCGCTGCTTCTAATTGAGCTGGAGTGATTTTAAAATCATTCTCAATAGAAGAAGGAATTTCTACATATTTTGCTTCACATAAAATAGCAATTGCAGAATAACTTACCCAGTAAGGGGCAGGTAATAAAATTTCGTCACCAGGGTTTAGTAAAACTTGTGCAATGTTTGCAATAGATTGTTTTGCGCCCGTAGAAACAACTATTTGACTAGGTTTGTAATCTAAGTCATTATCTCGTTTAAACTTTGTACAGATAGCCTCTTTTAACTCTACATAACCGTCTACTGGAGTATATGAGCTGTAATTTTGGTTGATAGCTTCTATCGCAGCTTCTTTGATGAAATCTGGCGTATTAAAATCTGGTTCTCCCAAACTTAGACCAATAATATCTTTTCCTTCCGCTCTTAATTCTCTTGTTTTAGCAGCCATTGCTAAAGTCTGAGACACAGGTAAACTGTTAATTCTGTCCGATAATGGATGTGTCATTTTAGTATTCGTTGTTGTTGGTTGTTTTAGTTATGCTAATTCAGGGTTTTTACCTAAAACGCCCAAATGTCTAAAATGCTCTACAATTGCTTTACGCATCGTTTCGTATTCATTATATGGTAAATTAAATTCCTTCGCAGTTTCTTTTACAATCTTAGCTAATTTATTATAATGTACATGAGAAATATGTGGGAAAATATGATGTTCAACTTGATAATTTAAACCACCTGTATAAAAGTTCACCAACTTGTTCGTAGGTGCGAAATTTGAGGTTGTGTAAAGTTGATGCACCGCCCAAGTGTGTTCTAAATTTCCATCTTTATCTGGAATTGGCATTTCTGTATTTGGTACAATATGAGCCAATTGAAAAACTAAACTTAAAATCATACCAGCAGTATAGTGCATTACAAAGAAACCGATTAAAATTTTCCACCAGGCAACGTCTAAAACCAATAAAGGCAATACAATCCAAAGTGCATAATACACAATTTTAGAGATCACTAATTTAGTCCATTCTGTTGTTGGGTTTGGAAATTCACCGTAAGACAATTTACGTTTTAAATAGTTGTGCATTTGTTTAACATCCGTAGTAATTGCCCAGTTAATTGTTAACAAACCATATAAAAATATAGAATAATATTTTTGAAGTTTATGAATTTTTAACCATTTAGAATGTTGTGAAAAACGAATAATTCTACCCGCATCAATATCTTCATCATGGTCTTTAATATTCGTAAATGTATGGTGCAAAACATTGTGTTGTACTTTCCAATTATAAACATTACCAGCAAGAATATAGATACTACTCCCCATTAGTTTATTAACCCATTTTCTTTTAGAAAATGATTCATGATTTGCGTCGTGCATTACATTCATTCCAACACCAGCCATACCAATTCCAGTAACAACCATTAAAAGAATCATTATCCATTGAGGCATAGGTATTGTTAAGATTAAAATAAAAGGAACTAAAAACATTGAAAACATGATAACTGCTTTTGTATACAATTTCCAGTTTCCTGTTCTTTTAATGTTATTTTCTTTGAAATATGTATTTACTCTTTTATTTAAAGTTCTAAAGAATTTCGCTTTATCTACTCTTGAAAAGTTTATTGTTTTCATATGTGTTATCTATAATATGCAAAAATATGATTTTAAAATATCTTTATGTAACAAACGTAGCATTTTGTTGCTAATTGTTTGTTAAGTATAACTATTTTTGCGGCTGATACTTTTTTCTATGGAAATAATACACAAATATTTTAAAGATTTAACGGCAATTCAAATTGAACAATTCTCTAAACTTCAAGAATTATATAAAGATTGGAATTTAAAAATAAACGTAGTTTCTAGAAAAGATAT
>JBNMNZ010000294.1:0-3035 GCA_051276605.1 Polaribacter sp.
AAAGCTGCTTTTGATGTTGATAATTTCGAAAACTTTGTACGTGTACAAACAGATGCAGCTGTTCGAAAACTAGCAAGTATGTATCCTTATGATAATTTTGCTGATGAAGGTACTGATGAAGATATTACATTACGTTCTAGTGTCAATGAAGTTTCTGAAGCTTTAGAAAAAGAAATAGAAGAACGTTTAGCAATTGCAGGTATCGAGGTTTTAGAAGCAAGGATTGGTTATTTAGCCTATGCGCAAGAAATTGCAAGTGCCATGTTAAAGAGACAACAAGCAACAGCAATTGTAGCTGCTAGACATAAGATTGTACAAGGTGCTGTTGAAATGGTAGAAATGGCCTTGAATGAGCTAAATAAAAGACAAATTGTTGAGTTAGATGATGAACGAAAAGCAGCAATGGTTAGTAATTTACTAGTTATTTTATGTGGTGATAAAGAAGCTTCACCAATTGTAAATACAGGTACTTTAAGCCATTAATTATTGTTTTTAGAAATGAAAAATAATTATATATGAAAAACAAGAATACTGTTTTAGGGATGATATTTGGTGCAGGAATTGGAATTATTTTTAATAGTACAGGTTTAGGGTTGCCTATTGGAGCTGGTGTTGGGCTTGTTTTAGGATTGATGCTGAATCAACTACAAAAGAATAAAATAAATAAATAATGAATCAAAAACAAATACTTCCTTTAGAAATCGGAATAACATTAGGACCTAGTTTAGGTGTCATTTAGGGAGTCGTTTTTGAGAATATCGCTATTGGTATTTCATTGGAGCTGGTGTTGGTACATCAATTGGTGTTGCACTAGCGTTAATAAATTTTGAAATAAAAAAGAATGTAAAGAAAAAAAGAAATGAAAGAATATAAAATAGTTACCCCTAAATTGGGTTTTAGAAATAGGCAGCAAAATTTAGAAGATGAGTTAAATCAATATGGCAGAGAAGGTTGGAAAGTTGTTAACATCAATCAAACTTGGACAAGTATCATTTTTGAAAGAGATAAAAACAGGTAAATGAGAGTATTTAAAGAAGAACAACGTTTAACGCAAACTTGGTTTATTATTATTGTTGTAATTTCTGCCATAGGTCCTCTAGCTTTTGGAGTTTATGGAATTATTCAACAGATAATATTAAAACAACCTTTTGGAGATAAACCTATGTCTGATTTAGGATTAATCGTTTTTACAATTAGTATGTTACTTTTATCAATCTTCATTTTCTCTTTTAAATTAACAACAAGAATTGATGAAAAAGGAATTCAATATCAATTTTTTCCTATTCACTTTTCTTTAAAAACAATTACTTGGTCAGAACTAAAGGTTGCAAAAGTGAGAACGTATTATCCAATTTCTGAATATGGAGGTTGGGGTTTAAGAGGTGGTTTCTTTTTGAATAAATCAAAAGGGAAAGCCATCAATGTTTCTGGTGATATTGGCATTCAACTAAAATATATAAACGGAAAAAAATTATTAATAGGAACTCAGAAACAAGCTGAGGCAAAAAGTGTTTTAGAAACCTATCAACATAAAATAGCATACACATGTTAAGAATATTTTTATTTCTAATTATATCTATTTTATATATAATTACCTCATTACTATAAGGTTATGGCAAAGAAAAAAGCTTTTGCATTGCGCATGAATGAAGATATGATGAAGTCCATTGAAAAATGGGCTGGGGATGAATTTCGTTCTACAAATGGGCAAATTGAATGGATGCTAATGCAAGCACTAAAAGAGGCTAAAAGAGAGCCTAAAGAAAAGGAAGAATAATTTTTAAATCTAAGTTTAGCAGGGTAAAAAAAAGAGGTTTTAACTTTTAATAAGGTCAAAACCTCTTTTTAATACATATATTTAAAAAAGAAAATTCTTAATTTTTTGGAAAATACTTAGGAATCAATTCTTTTAATTTATCTAAGGTTTCAGCGACCGTTAAAGCACTCATACCTCCAGATGCATTTGCGTGTCCACCGCCATTAAAATGCTCTTTTGCTAAAACATTTACAGGGTTATCTGCACCTTTAGAACGAAAAGAAATTTTCATAATTCCGTCACGTTCTGTAAATACAATCGCAGCTTTCATTCCCTTGATAGACAACACCAAATTCGCTAAACTATCTGTATCTCCTTTTTTGTAGTTGTATTTAGCAAGTTCTCCCTTAGATAAAGAAATAATAGCAACGTTATTATCGTATAAAATTTCTAATTTCTCACTCATTGCGAAGCCTTGCAAACGCAGACGGCTTTCTGTATTATTGTCACTTAACTTTTCATGAATTAAATGATGTTGCACCCCTGCAGCTAAAATATTACTTAAAACTTCATGCGTTCGTGGTTTTACAGAATTAAATCTAAAACTACCCGTGTCTGTTAAAATACCTAGGTATAACGGTGTACCAATTTTTTCATCTAGCAAATCTAAGTGTCCAGACTGTTCTATTAACTCTACAATTAATTGGGAAGTAGAAGATGCAGTTGTCTCAGAAACAGTTATCGTTGGAAATTCTTCAGGATGTAAATGATGATCTATCATAATTTTCTTACAAGTAGCTTCTTCTAACAAGGCTTGCATTTCTGGCCCTACACGATTCGTAGCATTGTAATCTAAACAGAAAATTAAATCTGCTTTTTGCATTTGTGCGGTAACTTTTTCTGGATTTTCTTCCATTAAAAGAATAGCACTCGTGTCTAACCAATCTAAAAAATCGGGTGCTTTGTCGGGATGACAAACAACGGCTTTTTTACCTAATTTCTCTATAAAATGTAACAACCCTAAAGAAGAACCAATAGAGTCTCCGTCTGCAGATTTGTGTGCAGTAATAACGATATGTGAAGCAGCTTGAATTTCTGCTTCAATTTGTTTGTAAATATTCATGGATTGTATTTTTCGCAATTGAGAATAAGCTTGCAATTGTATCTTTTTTTTAAAAGGATGCAAAGTTAGGTTTATTATTGAGTTCGCGAAAGAAACTAATTAAAGTTTAACGGATATTAAATTATTAGAAGATTGATGGGGATTATTTTAAAAAAC
>JBNMNZ010000295.1:0-3029 GCA_051276605.1 Polaribacter sp.
TCTTTACTTATATTTTGAGGCAAAACGTTTTTTAAATCTTTTTTAAACAATTTTACTGTATTTACAATTGCAATAATCTCAGATGATTTCTCTTCCTTTTCTTGAACTACAAAGTAGTTGCAAGAATGAAATGTGAAAATTATTAAAAGTGCACTTGTAATACGTTTCATCTATTTATTACTATAAGATTTAATTAATTTTTTAAGTTGCCTACCCTTAATTTCAATCACGCTTTTTCTTCTTAAATCTGCAATCCAATTTTTATCTAAAAAGTTTTGATAGTCATTCATGACCTCCCCTTTTATTTTGTTTAATTCTTTTGGGTGGTAGGTACTTAAGTTTGCATTAAAAAAGTTTTTTAAGCCTAAAGTATCTTTAGATGACTTCTCCCAAATTTTTTGTTGCATTAGCTCAAACAACAACAAACCATCTCTATATTCTTGCAAAATATGAGCGAATTCTGGTTCTGTTTTTTCTAAGTTCTCTTTATAATAAGCTAAAATTTCTTGGTCTTTAAATTGTTTAAAAACCTCAAAAATAGGTTTATTCCTTTTATTCTTTAAAAAACTAAAAAATGCTACCTGCTTAATATTTTTATCATTTATTGATAAAATAACAGCCTGCATTGAATCTTTAGAAGTTGTTAAAAAATCTTTTCTATCAAATATTTTCTTAGCTTCATTATTTTCAGAAATAGAATATTTTTTCTTTAATTTATTAATAACAGCATCTTTAGACAATTGAGTTCTATCGCCAGATCTAACTTTATTTTTTAGTTCTCTTTCTAAATCTACGAAAGGCAATACAGGATGTTTTTTCGTTAATTGTAAAATATGCCACCCAAAACGCGTTTTAAAAGGCTTAGAATATTCACCTTCTTTTTGCAAGCTAAATGCTACTTCTTCAAAAGAGTCCACCATGACTCCTGAACCAAACTTTTTTAATTTACCACCTTTAGATTTTGTACCAACATCATCAGAATATTCTCTTACTAAAGCCTTAAACTGTTCGTCTGCTTGTAATTTTTTATAAACAACATTAATTAACGCTTCTCCTTTAGCACCTTTATCCTTTAACAAAATATGTGCTACTTCAACTTCACCTTTAGAAACCCGTAACGTATCAACTTTTAATATATGATACCCATAACGTGTTCTAAAAGGTTCGGAGACCTTACCTTTTTCAGTTGTATAAGCCACATCCTCAAAACGGTATAGCATTTTAAAAGCAGAAAAATATCCTAAATTTCCATTATTGCCCTTTCTTCCTGATTTCGCATCATTTCTTGCTGATGGATCTTCTGATATCTCATTGGCTACTTTTTCAAAATCCTCTCCATTTAAAACCCTTTTTCGAATTTCTATTATTTTTTGATATGCTAATAAAGTGTCTTTTGGGGTAGCTAATTTTGGTGTTTGAACTAATATATGTTTTGCTTTTACTTCGTTCTTTGTTCTAAAATAAGCAATCTTCACCAATTTATTTATAAATACGGTGTCTTGCATATAAGGTGCAGAAAGTTGATTTTGATAAGTTTCCATCTCTTTTATGTAAGAAGGCAAAGTATCTAACTTTAAGGAATACGCTTCTTTAACTTTTAACTTATAGTTTATATATAATTCTAAATTTTTCTCAACATCTTTTGATTCTTCATTTTCTATTGCATCTAAATTTTTCTCATAGACTCTTTTAAAATCAGAAATTGTTGTTTTTTCACCATCAATAGTTAATAAAACTTTACTTTTCTTTTGTGAAAAGACAATACTTGAACAACATAAAACTAGTAATAATAGTAACTTTTTCATAAATTTATAATGATATAATTCCTTTAATTTTTTCTGCTTTTTTGTAATATTCAATTACCTTATTAGCGCTTTCAATATTTAATATAATAGAAAGACTAATATATTTTCCTGTTTTCGAGCTTTTTGTTTTTATATCGGCTCCTTTATTATTAAACAAATCTTCTACTTCCTTTACCTGATTTTCATCTGAAGGCACTATAAACTTATACATATAATCAGTAGGGAACTTAGTTGTATCTTCTAATTGTACTTTTAATTTGGTATAAAAAGTATTTTTATCGCTCATAATTAAATCTCTTTTCTAGTTATTTAAAAATAACAACTCACAAAACTACATTAAAAATTAGTTTTATAAAGCGAATGATTTATTTTTGTGAAAATCTCCTATAGGAGAAAAATCAAAAATAATAATTCTAAGATAAAAAACTTGCATAAACATCAGCAAAAAATTGTTTTAATTGGTGGACCAGGAACAGGGAAATCTACTGTTTTAAATAAACTGAAAGAAAAAGGTTTTTTCTGTTTTGATGAAGTCTCTAGAGAAGTGATTTTAAAAGCACAAAAGAAAGGAATAGATCAACTCTTTTTAACAGAACCACTTTTATTTAGTGAAATGTTACTTGAAGGAAGAGAGGAACAATATTTAAAAGCTGAAAAAAGAAAAGAAAATATTATCTTTTTAGATAGAGGAATTCCAGATGTTCATGCATATATGAATTATTTTAAAACAGCATATCCTTCTTTATTTTTAGAAAAAAGCAAACAATACAAGTATGATTTAATTTTTCATTTCTCTCCTTGGGAAGAAATATACATCACTGATAATGAGCGATATGAAACTTTTAAAGAGTCTATCATAATTGATAAATTTCTGACAAAAGCCTACTCAGAATTAGATTATAAAATTGTAAATGTTCCTTTTGGCACTGTTGACGAAAGAACAGATTTTATCATTAATTCGCTTTCTTGCGATTTATGATTTCTGCCAAAGAAATATTAAAAGAATACTGGGGTTTTTCTTCTTTTAGAATACCACAAGAAGAAATAATAGAAGCTGTTTTACAACAAAAAGATGTGATTACTTTATTGCCAACTGGTGGCGGGAAATCTATTTGCTTTCAAGTTCCTGCCTTGGTTAAAGAAGGCGTTTGTTTGGTGATTTCTCCTTTAATTGCTTTAATGCAAGATCAAGTAGAAAATTTAAAAAAACGCAATGTAAAAGCC
>JBNMNZ010000296.1:0-3006 GCA_051276605.1 Polaribacter sp.
GCAACGTTTATTTTTTTGTTAAATAGAATTCTAATTTCTGCAATTAAATCTTTCACTTTGTCACTCTTTAATGAGTTTAATTCGTCAAGTGTTTCTTTAGTTTTGCCATTAATTTTGATTAAATATTCTGTATTAATCGATTCTTTTTTTAAGTGTCCAAGCGACAAGTTTAAATTCACAATACAAACACGATATTCTTTATCTTTTAATGAATTATTTTCACTGTGTATTCCGTGAGATTTTGCCGCTAATATTTGATACTCGAAAGCATGGTGGTAATTTTTTTTACTTTCAAAATACATAGAAACTGAAGTGTAAAGATTACCTCTGCCTCCATGCAATTTATCAGAGGTTTCGGATAATTCATCTTTAAATTCTATAAATTCCTCTTCAATTTTTTGTATTTTTTTTTTTGTATTTTCTGTATTTTTTGAAACCCCATATTTAAAGGATTTAAATGAAATAAATATAAATAAAGCTAATATTCCAGATACAATTATTGCAAACCTTGTAGATTGTTCACTTATGACTGTTGCGTAATAATCTTCTTTTACTTTATAAAACAACAAATCTTTATTCAGAGTGTCAATTTCATTAAACGAATTTGTGTTTATTAGATTTTGATCTTTTATTTTGATTTTCAAACTATCAATATTTTGATATAATCTTTCAATTTTAAGATTCCTTTCAGTAATATTCTTTTTTATGATTTTAGTTTGAGAATAACTTATTCCAAAGAAAAAAATTACAAATAAAGTTATTATTATTTTCATATTGTATTATACTGAAATAGGTTGACCTTTTTTTGGTTATTATTTGTACGTTCAAAAGATTTTTTTTTAGCCGTTTAGAAGGCAAAAAAAATAGTTTGAACTAGGTTTGTTCTTAAATCGTTAAATTTCTCAAATTTACATTATTTTTTCGAGAGAATTTGTATTTGATATTTGGGTTTAAATGTACCTCTGCTGGTTTTCTTAAAACCAGACTAAAATGTGTTCTTAGGTGGTTATAAATATAAACAGCTTGCTCGGTCATTTTTTCAGCTAGGTCTGTATTTTTAATGGTTTGTTTTAGGCCATATTTGTATTTAAGGGTTCGATTAATTCATTCTGAAAGCGCGTTTTCATAAGGATCGTATTGCTCGGTCACACTCATTTTAATTCCATTGTTTTCAACGAAGGCTATGTATTTAGGATTACAGTATTGAAAACCTCTGTCCGAATGATGAAAAAGTTTTGTATTAAGATATTTTCTATTTTTAATAGCCATAGCAAGCGCATCGTAACAAAACGATGTTCTTATGTGGTTATCTAGTTTAAAAACCATAATTTGCTTAGAATAGGCGCCAGTGACTAGGGTCAGGTAGTTGTGACCCTAGTCAATCTTGATATAAGTGATATCGGTGACCCAGAGCTGTTCTGTTCGAGTAGACACCTGGTCTTTTACAAGGTTTTTATATTTTTTAGACATGTGCTTAGAGTTTGTTGTTGTGATGAAGTTTTTTTATTTTAGGCACTAATAGTTTGTTGAGTCTTAAGAAACGATAGAACTTGTCTCTACCTATTTTAATATTTGTATTTATAAAATCTTTTTTAAGCTCAGTATAAATTTTAATACCACCAGTTTTAGAACCTACTTTTTTACGGTAGTCTTTAACCATTACAATTAGTTTCTGGTGGTCTACTTGTTCTTTTTTTTTTAGTTTTGAGTCGTTTGTAGAGGGCTTGTTTAGATATCCCAAAGCACTAATAGAACCAATTTGTTTTAAACGGTTTTTCTTTTTTAACGCTATCTCTTTTGCTACTATTTTGGGCAACGACTTTTTTGACATGTCGACGCCTGTAATGAGTTCCATATCGGCAATGATGTCTTACTGAAAGTCTTTTACGAACTCCAATTCTTCAATCTGTTCCCTAAGTTTTTTTATTTCATCTTGTTTACTCATACCCATATTTTGTTGCACTAATGTACTGTCTTTTTTTTTATCCAATAGATAATGGTCGTTCAGGGAATATCATATTTTTTAGAAGCAAAATTTGTAGATATCTGACCGTTTAGAATTTGGTCAACAACTAAAAGTTTGGTCCCTAAAGTTACTTTTTGGTAGCTTTTTTTTGCCAGTGTTCATTTTGTGTTTTCATAAGTGACTATAATTAATGGTTTAATTTTTAGTCAACCTATTTCAGGAAAGTTCATCTCTCAATGAATGCCAAGTTATATTTATAAGATTAGTTGCTTGTTTTAAGCACTAAAATTAGTAAATAAAACACAGATAGAAAGTCTGCGAGAACTTTCGTAAATAGGCTAAAACCAAGCAATAAATTATATACGGCTTAAGTTAGCATTTTAATAAAAATATTAAATTTAAGATATAAATCAGAAAGAATAAAAGAGAGCATCAAGGTTCGTATACACGGTGAAGCTTTTGACTCCGACAATATTGATAATCCCCTCTCTTTTCTAATATAAATCACGTTTACTTTATTATTTATCTTTAGTTTATACACTTAAATCGCTATTTTTTATATGCTTTGTTGGTGATAGTTTTTTTAGACCTTCCTTAGAAAGAAATTTTGTGTATATACCTCCTTTAATGTTGTTAACATCAAATTCAATAATAAAGGCATTCTTATCGATTGAGTCAATTAAATTGTAAGTTCTTCGAATATCAATTCTATTTATTACAGTATGAATAATGTCTTTTTTAGATTGAGCTCCTCTTTTTCCATAGCCCCCTGATCCTTGATATAACGTAGTGCCTGTTTCTACAACTCTAATAAGCTCTTTATTAATTTCATTTACTTTTTCAGATACAATCATTAAACCAACATAATCTTCAAAGCCTTCAATCATTAGATCAATAACCTTTGCGGTTACAATAAAAGTTAGAATTGAGTACATGGCTATCTCAAGAGAAAGCAGAATTGCAGTGACTCCAAATAGAATTGCATTAAAAAGTAGGATAACTTTTCCTATACTAATGCCTAATCGATTATTTATAAAAAT
>JBNMNZ010000297.1:0-3005 GCA_051276605.1 Polaribacter sp.
TTCATAAAGGTGAAACGGTTGCCTTGGTTGGACAATCTGGAAGTGGAAAATCTACTTTAGCCAACCTTATTACTCGTTTTTATGACGTTAATAAAGGTGACATTCTTATTGACAACCAAAATATTAAAGATGTTACAAAAAAATCTTTAAGAGGGCTAATGGGGATTGTTTCTCAAGATTCTATTTTATTTAATGATACGATTGCAAATAATATTAAGTTAGGAAATCAAAATGCAACGGATACCGCAATTTTAGAAGCTGCTAAAATTGCAAATGCAGATGAATTTATTCAAAATTTACCAGAAAAATATAATACAAATATTGGAGATAGTGGTAACACTCTTTCTGGAGGACAAAAACAACGCTTATCAATCGCTAGGGCTGTTTTAAAGAATCCACCCATTATGATTTTAGATGAAGCTACTTCTGCGCTGGACACCGAATCTGAACAATTAGTTCAAATTGCTTTAGAAAAGATGATGCAAAACAGAACCTCTTTAGTAATTGCACACAGACTTTCTACGATTCAAAAAGCAGATACTATTGTTGTACTAAAAAAAGGTAAAATTGTTGAGCAAGGTAAACACCATGAGCTACTCGCTAAAAAAGGCGAATATTTCAAACTGGTTACTATGCAAACTCTTTAGTACTTATCTATTTCAGTTCAACAACCAAATCATCAGAATTCACCATTGTACCTTCTTTTAAAAATACTTTATTAATTACAGCATTTTCTGTAGCTGTAATTGTAGTTTCCATTTTCATTGCTTCAATAATAAATAAAGGTTGATTTTTTACAATAGCATCTCCTTTTTTCACCAAAACTGTTGATAATAATCCTTGTAATGGAGCCCCTATTTGACTCGCATTATTTTTATCAGCTTTCGTATTTTGAACAGTTACAACTTTAATAGATTCGTCTTTAACCTTAACAGTTCTACCTTGTCCGTTTACCTTAAAATAAACCGTTACAATTCCTACAGAGTTTGGTTTACTAACTGAATCTAAAGTAATTAACAATGTTTTCCCTTTATCCAATTCAACTGCAATCTCCTCCCCTCTTTCCATTCCGTAGAAGAAATTTTTAGTAGGTAGGTTTGTTAAGTTGTCATATTTCAAGTGCTTATTATAGGCATCAGTAAATACTTTTGGATATAATTTATACGAAAGGAAATCAGTAAAATCAATTTTTCTACCTAAATTATTTTCAAATATTTTTCTAAATTCAGCATATTCTTTTTCAAAATCTACAGGAAGGATATGAGCGTTTGGCCGATCAGTAAAAGGTTTTTGATCTTTTAAAATTAGTTTTTGTAATTTCTTAGGAAATCCATTTACAGGTTGACCTAATTCCCCTTTAAAAAAACTAACTACAGATTGTGGAAAAGAAATAATATCTCCTCTTTCTAATACATCTTGAATCGTTAAATTATTACTTACCAAATATTGCGCCATGTCACCAACTACTTTCGAACTTGGTGTAACCTTTACAATATTACCAAACAAGGTGTTTACTTCTCCATACATTTTTGTTATCTCATGAAAACGATCTTCTAAACCTAAAGCTTGTGCTTGTGGTTTTAAGTTAGAATACTGTCCTCCAGGTATTTCATGCTTAAAAACTTCTCCAGAACCTGCTTTTAAACCCGATTCAAACGGATAATAATATTCTCTAACTGTTTCCCAATAATTAGAATACTTATTTAAAGAATCTGTATTAATAGGGTTTTCTCGTTCATTAAACTTCATCATCTCTACAATCGAATTAAAATTCGGTTGTGATGTTAAGCCAGACATACCACTTAATGCAACGTCTACAACATCTACTCCTGCTTCAATTGCTTTTAAATAAGTTGCAGATTGTATTGATGAAGTATCATGTGTATGTAAATGAAGTGGAATATTAACTTCTGCCTTTAATGCAGTAATCAATTCTGAAGCGGCATATGGTTTCAGCAAACCAGCCATATCTTTAATTCCTAAAATATGTGCCCCAGAATTTTCTATTTCTTTTGCTAAATTCACGTAATACTTTAAGTTGTACTTTGTGTTTTTAACATCTAAAATATCACCTGTATAACAAATTGAACCTTCAGCTAATCCATCGGTTTTTGTTCTTACATGCTCAATACAAGGCGCAATAGATTTCATCCAATTTAAAGAATCAAAAACTCTAAAAACATCTACACCATTTTCCCAAGATTGTTCTACAAATTTTCCTATTAGATTATCTGCATAGGCTGTGTAACCAACACCATTAGAGCCTCTAATTAACATTTGCAACAATACATTTGGCATTTTTTTTCTAAGTAACTGCAAACGTTCCCATGGGTTTTCTTGTAAAAACCGTAAACAAACATCAAAAGTTGCGCCTCCCCAAACTTCCATACTAAAAATATCTGAGTGATTTTTCGCATATCCTTCAGCAACTTTTATCATGTCAAAAGTTCGCATTCTTGTGGCTAATAAACTTTGATGCGCATCACGCATTGTAGTGTCTGTGAAATGAATTTTCTTTTCATTTTTTAACCATTGAGAAAATTTATCTGGTCCTAATTCTGTTAATAAATCTTTTGTTCCTTTTGGATAACTAGCATTTACATCAAACGCAGGAATTTTAGGTTTTATAAACGTTTTAGTAATGTCTATTTTTTTAACGTCTGGGTTACCATTTACAGTAATTTCACCTAGATAAGTAATAATTTTATTTGCCCTATTTCTTGGTGCTTTAAAAATAAATAAATCAGGATTTGCTTTTATAAAATTAACTGTAATTGCTCCTTTTCTAAAAGTATCATGGTTTAAAATATTATCTAAAAAAGACATATTTGTTTTTACACCCCTAATTCTAAACTCACTTAAAGCTCTTCTAACTTTCCTTGTTGCTCCATCTAAAGTTCTACTATTTGCAGTAACCTTAACCAACATAGAATCAAAAAACGGCGAAATAGTAACACCTTGATATACACTACCCGCATCTAATCTTATTCCAAAACCAGAAGCAC